>JAOUFL010000017.1 GCA_029858245.1 Candidatus Zixiibacteriota bacterium | reverse complement strand
AAAAGGGTATATAATATAAATTTTGACTTGATGAACTTGATAGAAGAAAATCTGAAAAGGTTAGAGGAAAAAATCGAGAAAGCGGCAATAAACTCTGGCCGCAGAAAAGAGGATATAACCTTAGTTGCGGTTACCAAGAACGTTGAGCCGGAAAGGGTAAATCAGGGAATTGATGCCGGGATAAAGATTATCGGAGAAAACAGGATTCAGGAGGCAGAGGAGAAGTTTAAGTTTATTAAAGTAGATGTCGAAAAACATTTAGTCGGGCACCTGCAGACCAATAAGGTGAAAAAAGCCTTAGAGCTTTTTGACCTTATTCAATCCTTAGATAGTCTGCATCTGGGACAGGAGATTTCGAAAAGATCAAAAGAGAAAGGCAAAATTGCAGAGGTTTTAATAGAGGTGAATAGTTCAGATGAGCCCTCCAAGTACGGTATCAAGCCAGATGAGGTGATAAGATTTGTGGAAGAGGTGTCGAAGTTAGAACATATAAAGATAAAGGGCTTGATGACTGTGGGTTTATTAACAGAGGATATAGAAAAAGTAAAACCCTGTTTTGTGAAGCTGAGAAATATATTTGATTTGCTTAAAAGTTTAAAAATCCAGAATATGGAGATGAGATATCTTTCCATGGGTATGAGCTCGGATTTTGAAGCAGCGATTGAAGAAGGCTCAAATATGATAAGAATCGGGACTGCTATTTTCGGTCCCAGAAATTAAGAACATTTTCACCCTGGAGGTGAAAGATGAAGATAACTTCGTGGGAAGTAAAAAATCAGAAATTCAGAAAAAAGTTCAAAGGTTATGATCCGGTAGAGGTGGAAAGTTTTCTGGAGATATTAGCCCTGGAAATAGAGGAGGGAACCAAAGAGGTAAATCTGTTAAAGGAAAAGGTCTCCTCTCTGGAGAATAAGCTTTCTGAATATAAGAACATGGAACTAACCCTGCAGAATGTTATACTCACCACCCAGAAGACTGCAGAAGAGCTGAAAAGAAATGCGGAAAAAGAGGCCGAACTGCTGATACGAGAGGCATATTTAAAACGCGAAAAGCTTCTGGAGGAATCGAATTTTAAAATGACCGAGCTCAAGAGAGGTATCAGTGAGCTTAAAAGCATAAGAGATGGTTATCTTTTGAAATTCAGGTCTATTCTGGAACTGCACAAAAATCTACTGGAAGGTCTGGAAAAGGACGAAACTTATACCCGGGTGGAGAAGAGAAAGGAGTTGACTGAGGAGGAGATGGAAAAAGTTATAAACCAGTTTGAGAAAGAAAGCCCACAAAAAGGAGAGACGAGCTGAGATGGAAAAACTGAAAGAGAAGATCAAAGAGGCAAAAGATTTTATCCGGAATAAAACGGACTTTAAGCCCCTGTTGGGGATTATATTAGGCACTGGCCTGGGCACTTTGGCTGAGGGTATTCAGGTTGAGCAGGAAATAGTTTACCAGAATATACCTCATTTCCCGATTTCTACTGTAGAAAGCCATGCAGGCAGACTGCTTCTGGGTGAAGTCTCCGGTAAAAAGGTTGTAGCGATGCAGGGGAGATTTCATTACTATGAAGGTTATACTATGCAGCAGATAACCTTCCCGGTGAGGGTGATGAAGGAGCTGGGGGTAAAGCTTTTAATCGTTTCCAATGCCTGTGGAGGTTTAAATCCCCAATTCAGAGCTGGTGATATAATGGTTATCACAGATCATATAAATCTCCTGGGTGATAATCCATTAATAGGACCAAATGATGAATCCCTTGGTCCAAGGTTCCCGGATATGTATAACTGTTATGATAAAGATTTAATTATCTTAACCGAGGATTGTGCCCTGAAGTCAAGTATTAAATTGCAAAGGGGGGTTTATGTCGCAGTTCCAGGACCCAATTTGGAAACTGCGGCTGAATACAGGTTTTTAAGGAATACAGGAGCAGATGTGGTAGGGATGTCAACAGTACCGGAGGTTATTGTGGCGAGGCATCAGGGGATGAAGGTCTTAGGTTTCTCAATTGTGACTGATATGGGACTACCGGATGCCTTGAAGCCAACAAATTTAGAGGAGATAATCGCCACAGCCAGTAAGGCTGAGCCGAATTTGAAGAAGATTATTGTTAAGGTAGTGGAGGAGTTGAAGATTTAATTATAGATTAGTGCGGGAATTGGATTTTCTACACCAAGTATAACTTTCGGGAATTCCCCCGCCTGTGTCGGGGTTTGACGACAATTCCCGAATGAACAAAATTTTTTAATTAAGTTTTTGAGGAATTAGAACTTTATTAAAATGCAATTTATGTAAATGATAATAACGTATTAGAGTTTTAAGGTGAAACAAAGTGGCATTTAAGGAAATAAAAGAAGATTTCAACTATCCGCAGATGGAGAAAAGGATTTTATCCTTCTGGAAGGAGAATAAAATCTTCGAGAAGAGTATCCAGAAAAGGAGAGATGCTCCCAAATTTGTATTCTATGAAGGACCTCCTACTGCTAATGGAAAGCCAGGAGTTCATCATGTTATCTCCCGCACTATTAAGGACTTAATCTGCAGATACAAGACCATGCGGGGATATAGAGTTGACCGAAAAGCAGGTTGGGATACCCACGGTCTTCCGGTGGAGATAGAGGTGGAGAAGGAGCTGGGCTTAAAAACCAAAGAGGATGTGGAAAAATACGGGATTGCCAATTTCAATGCCAAATGCAGGGAAAGCGTCTTCAGGTATCTAAAGGACTGGGATGAGCTGACTGAAAGGATAGGTTACTGGCTGGATTTAAAAGATGCCTACATAACCTATACTAACGAATATATAGAATCGGTCTGGTGGATTCTGTCTGAGTATCATAAGAAAGGGTTAATCTACAAAGGGCATAAGATTGTGCCCTATTGTCCCAGATGTGGGACCACCCTTTCCAGCCATGAGGTGGCTCAGGGGTATGAGGAGACAGAAGACCCGTCAGTTTACGTCAAGATGAGGCTGGAGGAATCAAACGATACTTATTTTCTGGTCTGGACTACCACACCCTGGACTTTGATCTCCAATGTTGCCTTGGCTATTCATCCGGATGTCGACTATGTTAAAATCGAGCATAAAGGGGAAAAACTAATCCTGGCAAAGCCGCTTCTGGATAAAGCTGTTCGTGGTGAATATAAAATCTTAGAGGAGTTCAAGGGTAAGACACTGGAGAAGACAAGATATATTCCGCTATTCGAATACGCAAAACTGGATAAAAGTAAGGCTTTCTATGTCTGTTTAGCTGATTTTGTCACCACTGAGGATGGGACAGGAATTGTTCATATTGCGCCTGCTTTTGGGGCGGACGACTATAACCTGTCAACCGTGTATAATCTCCCCTTAGCTCAAACAGTAGATGTGGGTGGCAATTTAACCGATGAGGTTATTCCCTGGAAAGGTCTTTTTGTCAAGGATGCAGACCCTCAGATCCTTGAGGATTTGAAAAAAAGAGGGATTCTCTATTACTCAGGCAAATATGTCCATACTTATCCTTTCTGCTGGAGATGCGATTCACCTTTGATCTATTATGCGCGCAAGTCCTGGTATATCAAGACCACAGCCTATAAAGACAGGCTGGTAAATAACAATAACAGGATAAACTGGTATCCGGAAGAGATAGGAAGAGGACGGTTTGGCGAATGGCTGGAGAACAATGTCGACTGGGCGCTTTCCAGGGAGAGGTTCTGGGGAACTCCTCTTAATATCTGGCTCTGCGAGAAATGCGGGGAGGAAAAGAGTGTATCGAGCATCGAGGAGTTGAGGAAATTAGGGAAAAACGTTCCTCAAAACCTTGATTTGCACAAACCGATGATAGATGAGGTCACTTTTGAATGCTCCAAGTGTAAAGGGACTATGAAAAGAACGCCTGAGGTTATCGACTGCTGGTTTGACACAGGCTCTATGCCTTATGCTCAGTTCCATTACCCTTTTGAGAATAAAGAATATTTCAAGGATATGTTCCCGGCTGAGTTCATCAGCGAAGGAGTCGACCAGACCCGCGGATGGTTTTATTCACTTCTGGCAATCTCAGCCTTCCTTTTTGACCAGCCCGCCTATAAGAATGTCATCGTGATCGAGCTCATGCTGGATAAAGAAGGGCTGAAGATGAGTAAACACAAGGGGAACGTGGTAGATCCCTGGGATGTTCTGAATAATCAGGGTGCGGATGCCTTAAGGTGGTATCTGGTGTGGGTTAGCCAGCCCTGGTTGCCCACACGTTTCGACGTGGATGCAGTTACCGAGGTGGAGAGGAAATTCTTGAGTACGTTAAGGAATACCTATTCCTTTTTTGCGCTTTACGCCAATATCGACAAGTTCGATCCAGCGGTGGAAAAAGTCGAGGAGAGAAAACGCCCTGAGATCGACAGGTGGATTATCTCCCAGCTGAATTCACTGGTCAAGGAAGTCATAAAAGACCTGGATGGTTACGACATCACCAGGGCATCGAGGAAAATACAGGAATTTATAATCGAGGATTTATCCAACTGGTATGTCAGAAGAAACCGCAGGAGATTCTGGCAATCGGCTATGGATTCGAGCAAGGTTGCGGCCTATCAGACCCTGTGGGAGGTTTTGGTTGACCTGACCAGGCTGATTGCCCCTTATGTCCCCTTTATCTCGGAGGAGCTTTACCAGGAATTAATGGCCCAAAAAATAAAGTCATCTTCCCAGAGCGTACATCTGGAAAATTATCCCGAATTCATGGAGGAGCTGATCGATCTTAAGTTAGAGGAGAGGATGGATAAAGCCAGGACTGTTGCCTCTTTAGCCCGTGCAGCCAGGAATAGAGTCGGAATTAAGGTAAGACAGCCCCTGGATAAGATGCTGGTCTTGATTCCGCCCCGGGCAAAAAAAGATGAGCTTGAGCAGATTTTACCCTTGATTTCTGAAGAGATAAATATTAAGAATATACGTCTGGTTCAGGATGAATTTATGCTGGTGGATTATAAAGCCAAACCCAGGTTTCAGTCTCTGGGTCCTAAGTTCGGTAAGAAAGCTAACAAGGTAGCGGAGCTGATCAGGTCATTAGACTCTGATAGTCTAAAGGGTTTAAAAACAGATGGCAAAATCTCATCTTTACTGGAGGGAGAGGAAATTGAGCTTAAGCCAGATGATCTGGAGCTTGAGGAAACCGAGAAGGAAGGTTTGGTGATTGAGTCTGGAGACGGTTATAGGGTAGGAATCGACCCCCTTATAACTGACAGCTTAAGAGAGGAGGGCTTTGCCCGGGAGATGGTGAACAAAATTCAGAATATGAGAAGACAGGCTGGTTTTCAGGTGTTAGATAGGATTAAAGTTGACATAAAAGGAACCGAAAGAATAAAGAAAGCGATAAATGCGTTTGAGGAATATATCAAAAAGGAAACCTTAGCAATGGCAATATCCTGTTCCGGAGAAAAAGGTGAACTTTCTCTGGAGTGGGATATAAACGGAGAGAAAGCAGAAATCTCTGTAGCCAGGGTCAAGAGATGAAGAAAAAAGAACAGGAAAAATACGAAAAGCTCCTTCTGGCTAAAAGGTCTGAACTTATAGCGGAGATGGGGTTTTTGAAGAAGGAAGCCCTGGATACCACCATTAAGGACTCCACCGGAGATCTATCCTCTTATTCCTATCATATGGCTGATCAAGGCACCGATGCTATGGAAAGGGAAAAAGCTTTTCTCTTCGCCTCCAAAAGCGGGAGACTGCTCTATCATATCGATGAGGCCTTGAGAAGGATTAAGGATAAGACCTATGGTAAATGCCAGGAATGCGGTCAGGAGATAAGCACTGCCAGATTGGAGGCAGTTCCTCATGCACGGCTCTGCATCAAGTGCAAGGAAAAGGAAGAGAAAAAGAAACTGGTGGAGAGTGAATAGTTTTATTAATCCAGGGAATTGAGAAAAAAATTTTTATGGCTTAGCCTTCTGGTTCTGGTTTTGGATCAACTGTCCAAAACCCTGGTGAGTTCATTTATGAAAATAGGTGAATCCATCTCGGTTCTGGGCATTTTTTTTAGGTTAACCTATGTTTTCAATCCCGGTGGTGCTTTCGGAACTAAATTGGGGAACAATATCTTCTATGCTATCCTTTCGGTATTAGCAATCATTATCGCATATTACTTTTTTTTAAAGAGTAAAAAAGAAGGGAAATTCTTACACATTGCTTTTTCCCTGGTTTTAGGTGGTGCAGCGGGAAATCTTCTGGACCGTATTAGGTATGGCGAGGTAGCGGACTTTTTGGATTTTGATTTTTTTAATATAAAGATTCCACCTTTTAAGTTTGGATTTATTAACTATTCGGGTTTTTTTCTGGATCGCTGGCCCGTTTTTAATATAGCAGACAGCGCGGTAACCATCGGGATGATTTTAATTCTATGGTATGTTATAATACCCAGAAAAAGTAGCATTTCCACTCCTTAAAGCTAAAGCTAAAAGCTTTACACTCCAGTGCAGGCGAATGGACGAACTTATAGAGGTAAAAACTATAACAGAGGATAAGGGCAAAAGATTGGATTTGTTCCTGGCTGGCAAAGACTTTGGTCTTTCCCGCTCCCGGATTCAGCAGCTTATCAAGGAAGGGAAGATTTTAGTCCAGAACAAATTAGCTAAATCACACTACAAAATAAAGGGTGAAGAAAATATCTCCATCCAGGTTCCCCCTCCAGAGAAACTATCTTTAGAACCACAGGATATCCCTTTGGATATAGTTTATGAGGACAAAGACCTTCTGGTGGTGAATAAAAAAGCTGGTATGGTGGTTCATCCTGCAGCTGGAAATTATAAAGATACCTTGGTGAATGCACTTTTATTTCACTGCCGGGATTTATCCGGGATAAATGGAATTTTGCGCCCTGGTATTGTTCACCGCCTGGATAAGAACACCTCAGGGCTTTTATTGGTTGCTAAAAACGATTTCGCGCATAATGTTTTGGTATCCCAGCTGAAAGAGAGAACTCTTTTTCGTGAATATGCTGCACTGTGCTGGGGAAATCTTCCAAAAGATAAGGGAGGTATTGAGACCCTGATCGGCAGATCAGTCAGGGACCGCAAGATGATGACTGTTGTACAAAAGCAGGGCAGGGAAGCTATAACCGAATATGAGGTCCTGGAGAGGTTTCCACTTGGAGATCGACTCAGAATAAAACTCAAAACCGGAAGGACTCATCAGATCAGAGTCCATTTTTTATATCTGAACCACCCGCTTATGGGTGACCCGGAATACGGAGGGAGGAAAAAGCATCTGGGCATGATAAAAGATAGTCTTATAAGTTTAGCCAGTCAGGTTCTGAAAATTATCGAGCGACAGGCTTTGCATGCGAAAAAGATAGGTTTTATTCATCCGAGAAGCGAAAAATATATGGAATTTGAATCTGAGTTACCGGAGGATATGAAAAAGCTGTTGAAGTTTTTGAGGAGTGAATGAATGAGTATATAAATTTAATGAACTTAAAAAAGATGTAATTATAAAGGAGGTAAGAATATGGGGGAAAAGAGAAATAAATTTATGGCTTTGATTTTCATCCTGGTATTTATGAGTTTTTCCTCAGGGTGGAGTCAAATTGCTGCCACCATAAGCGAAGATAGCGAAAGCTGTCTTTCCTGTCACTCGACTTTTAATTCTGCTATCATTTCTGACTGGGAGAAAAGCCTGCACTCCAAGGTCATGCCAGTAGAGGCTCTTAAAAAAGAGATACTCAAAAGAAGAGTCTCAGCTCAAAAGTTACCGGAGGAGATTTCCTCAATAGTGGTTGGATGTGCTGAATGCCATACTATGAATCCAGAAAAACACAAAGACAGCTTCGAACATAACGGATTTAAGGTGCATACTGTTGTTACACCTGAAGACTGTGGAATCTGCCACCCTGAGGAAAAAGAAGAATATGGTCAAAATCTTATGTCTTATGCTTATATCAACCTAAATGATAATCCGGTATATCGTGATCTGATTAACTCGATAAACGGGATACAAACTTTTGATGAAGGTAAAATATTTTTTAAAACAGCAGATGATAAGACAAATTCCGAATCCTGTTATTATTGCCACGGAACAGAGGTAAGAGTTGTGGGTTTAAATACAAGGGAGACTCCTTTAGGCGAGATGGAGTTCCCCGTACTTGCTGGCTGGCCCAACCAGGGAGTTGGTCGTATGAATCCGGATGGAAGTATGGGGTCCTGCAGTTCCTGTCATACAAGGCATAGTTTTTCAATTGAGATGGCAAGAAAATCCTACACCTGTTCAGAATGTCACAAGGGCCCGGATGTTCCAGCTTATAAGGTTTATGAGGTGAGCAAACACGGTAATATCTTCTCAGCTATGAACGAGGAATGGGATTTTACCTCTGTCCCCTGGATTGCGGGTGTTAATTTTACCTCACCCACCTGTGCCACCTGCCATAGCAGTCTCATAGCAGATAAAAATGATGAAGTTATCATAGAAAGAACTCATCGAATGAATGACCGCCTGTGGTGGAGAATTTTTGGATTGGTTTATGCACATCCGCACCCCGCATCAGCTAATACCTCAATTATAAAGAATAAATCGGGGTTAAACCTGCCCACAGAGCTTTCTGGAGAGCCCGTAGCCGAATATCTAATTAATGAAAAAGAACAGTCTGTACGTCGTGAGAATATGCAGAAGGTATGTCTTGGTTGCCATAGTGTACAGTGGGTGGAAAATCAATTTTTGCGTTTGGAGAATACGATTCAAACAACTAACGAGATGACTTTGACTGCCACTAAAATCCTGGTAACTGCCTGGGATAAAGGGGCAGCTTCCGGATTACCTCATAATTCCAGCATTTTCGACGAAGCTATAGAGAAAAAATGGGTGGAACAATGGCTCTTCTACGCTAATTCTGTGCGTTTTGCCTCAGCTATGGCAGGAGCAGATTACGGTGTTTTTGCCAATGGCAGATGGTATATGTCCAGGAATATCCAGGAGATGAAAGACTGGCTGGAATTCAAACTAAAAGGTCAAAGTAAGAAGAAGTGAGATATCAAGTTGCGGGGAAAAAACTGAAATGCGGGCTGTTGACATAGCAAAGATATAACCTTCATTTAATCGGTTACCAAAAATCATTTTTCACCATTTAAATAATCTCTTGCTTTTTTTCGTATTTTTTATTAAAATAAAAACAACTTAACCCATATTATAAAGAAGGAGGTATAATATGAGCAAGGACTTGAATGATAGCCTGAATCAGGCAATAGCCCGGGAGATTGCTGTATCAATTCAGTATATGTGGCAGCACGTTATGGGCGAGGGGATAGAAAGCCCGGGCGTGCTGGAGGTCTTTAAGAAGATCGCCATAGTGGAGATGAAGCACGCTGAGGCAATTGCCGAGAGGCTGGATTTTCTTGGCGGTATCCCCACCACCAAGCCGGATGACATCAAGATCGGTGGAAGCCTGCAGAAGATGATAAAGGACGACATCATGGCAGAAAAGGATGCCATAAAACTCTATAGGGATATTATCGCCTTGGCGAATAAGGAGACGGATATCGTCACCCGTAAATTGTTTGAGGACATCCTGGTGGACGAAGAAGGGCATCTGGCTGAATTTCAGACGCTTTTGGGAAAGAAATAGCATAAGAAGACATTTTTAGTAGGGGCACGGCATGCCGTGCCCCTACAGTTATAGTAATCTCACCTTGAGATTGTAGGGGTTCAAAATTTTGGACCCCTACGCCTTTTTTAACTTGCTCTCTTCTACATGGAGAGGGGCTTAGTGTAGGGGCGACCCGCCGGGTCACCTCTACATCTCTTTAAAAATAAATCCTTGAAATTTCTTTTCCATGGGCATATAATAGCTTATATGAATAGAACAAACTGCAAGGTGTTATTAATTATGCTAATACTGGGTATTTTTTTGGGATGTGGGAAAGAAACCATCCCGCCTGAGTTTAAAGACAAAATTGTGTATGTATGTGGGGAGGGCATATGCACAATAAATCCAGACGGGACAGAACGCAAAGTAATAGTACCTATCGAGAAGGGAGGTCCTTTTTCTAATGTGAGATGGTCCCCCAATAAGCGAAAAGTAGCATTCAACGGCAAAGTCAATAAGAACAATCGGGTAATGGTAGTTAATTCTAATGGTTCAGATTTAAAGGTGTTTGGCTTACCTGAACCCAAGAAGAAAAAGAAAAAATCTGATGTGCCTCGTGTATCTTGGGGGGAATATAGTCTGAATTTCTGTGAATGGTCACCATCAGGAGAATATTTCAGGTATAGAAGTAGTGGGGAGTTAGATGGGAATTATATAGAAGTAATGAACTTAGATGGGGAAAGGATAACTGAAATCTATGGTTATAATGGTAGTTTTATAGACGATAGTATTATAGTTTTTTTTGAACCTTATATAAGTAAAAAAACCACTCATGGGACTATGATTATCAAGTATAATTTTATTAGCGGGCAAAAAGAGGAGTTGGTGAGGGAAGAAGGAGCTCTTTACTACTGTCTGGCTTGCTCTCCTCAGTCGCGTAGAATTGCCTATGGATATGATTGGAGCGCTGCTAAGAGCCCATTGTGGACAATGCAATTAGATGGGTCCAACAAGAGAAAATTGGTTTCAGAGCATGATCAAATTGAGGGGGGACAATTTAAGAAGATAGCATTTTCTCCTGCAGGAGAGAAGATATTGTTTCTTCCTGATAACGGTAGTAAAAGCAGGATTTACGTGATAAATGTGGATGGGACAGGATTGTATTCAGTTACAGATGATTTCGTGAATGCAGTTGGAGGTGCTGACTGGTCTCCTGATGAAGAGCATATCATTTTTACTTCTAACAAAGGTGGAAATGAGGAGCTATATATAATTAAAGCGGATGGTACCGATTTAAAAAGATTAACTAATAATGAGATTAAAGATTGTTGTCCTGATTGGTAGTCCAGACTGTAGGGTTTCAAGTAATAGAGACGCATGCAATGCGTCTCTACTTTTTTGACCTCACCCCCGCCTGTGGCGGGATTTTCAACCTTGCCCTCTCCTGCAAGGAGAGGGGTCTTTTGTAGGGGCGACCCGACGGGTCGCCCCTACAGCTTTAAAAAATAAATCCTTGAAATTCCCTTTCCAAAGGTATATAATTTACTCAAGAGATAAAATATGGCCTCAGAAGTTTTGAAAACCTTTCTTAAGAAAGACAAAAGGGTTGCAGTGTTAACCGGCGCGGGTATCTCTGCGGAAAGCGGTGTTCCTACTTTCAGGGGGGAAGATGGATTGTGGAAAAAATTCAAGCCGGAAGAATTAGCAACATTCGATGCCTTTATCTCTAACCCACAGCTGGTCTGGGAGTGGTACGAATACAGAAGAAAGCTCATCTCCGAGGTTAAGCCCAATCCAGCTCATTACAGTTTAGCCGAGATGCAGGGGTATTTCGAAAGTTTTCATCTGATAACCCAGAACGTGGATGGTCTGCACCAGAAAGCCGGGTCAAAGGAAGTCATTGAGCTTCACGGTAATATCAAAAGAAACAAATGCATAAGCTGCGATAAAAGATTCGAGGAAATAGAGCTTACCTCAAAAGAGATGCCTCCTAAATGCAGATGTGGTGGGCTTATCCGGCCGGATGTGGTCTGGTTCGGGGAGATGCTTCCTGCTGAGGCAATAAATAAAGCCCATGAGCTTTCCTCTAAATGCGATATTTTCTTTTCCATCGGGACCTCAGCAGTGGTCTACCCTGCAGCCTCTTTACCCTTGATTGCCAAAAAAGCTGGAGCTTATCTGGTTGAGGTGAATCTGGAAAGAACCGAGCTGTCTCATCTGGCTGATGAGGTTTTCCTGGGGAAGGCCGGGGAGATTATGCCTGAGATTGCTGGATTTATTAAGGATAAGGATTAAAATTGGTAGCTCTGAATCGAATGAAATCTCTCCTAAGGGATTGCTGGTAAAGCTAAAGCTTTAGACTCCAGTGTCGTATTAACTTTGTATGCGGATTAAAGACATAGAAAAAAGGATTGAGGAAGGGTATAAGCTATTAAGTTCTTGTAATCTTTGTGGGTTTGAATGTGGGTTAAATCGGCTGAAAGGCGAATTAGGTAGATGCAGAAGTGGCAAAGAAGTTTTTATTGCCAGCGCTAATCTGCATTTTGGAGAGGAGCCGCCGATTTCGGGTAAAAATGGTTCCGGTACGGTTTTTTTTACCAACTGCTGCCTTAGATGTGTCTACTGTCAGAACTTTCCTATCAGTCAGTTAGGAAAAGGGAAAAAGGTTTCCACTTCAGAGTTATCTACGAAATTTCTTGAACTGCAGGAAAAAGGTGCGCACAATCTTAACCTAGTAACCCCAACCCACTACATTCCCCAGATCATAGAAGCACTTTACCTTGCCTGGAACAAAGGCTTTTCAATGCCAGTGGTTTACAATACCTCCGGTTATGAATCAGAAGAGGCTTTATCCCTTTTAGACGGGGTCATAGATATTTATCTTCCGGATATGCGCTATTCTGAAGACAAAAAAGCATCTTGTTTTTCAACTGCAAAAGAGTATGTTAAAATAAACCGAAGAAACATTAAGGAGATGTTCAGGCAGGTTGGAAATTTGAAAGTAGATCATTTTGGCATGGCTTGTTCAGGTCTGATTGTCCGCCATCTGGTTCTTCCCGAGGATATTGCCGGAAGCCAGAGCACTTTTGAGTTTTTAGCAGGAGAGGTTTCGGATAAAGTCCGGGTTAGCTTGATGGGGCAATATTTCCCGGCCTACCGTGCCAGCGAGTTTCCACCTCTGGACCGGAGGATAAGAAAAGAGGAATATGATTTAATCCTGGAGTATTTAAACTTGTGTGGTTTATCTTCGGGCTGGATTCAGGAAGAAGAGTTTTCAAAATGAAAAGGTATATTTTAACATTTTTAATTCTGTTAGTTGTGGTTTTCTCCTGTGTATATTACAACACCTTTTATTATGCTGAGCAGAACTATAAAAAGGCCGAGAAGTCGCAGAAACAAGCCAAAAGAGAGGTCGCTGCGGGTCAAGAGGTGAAGGATTATGAGGAGGCTATAAAGAAAGCCTCTAAGGTTTTGACCTTCCATCCCAAGTCCAAATGGGTGGACGATGCTCTTTTTCTGATAGGAAAGTCTTATTATAATATAGGAGAATATGCTAAAGCCGAGAGGAAATTCAATGAGCTCTTAACCAGCTTCCCCAAGAGCAATTTTATCGAGGATTCATATTACTATCTGGGGATCAGCCGATATAAACAGGGCAATAGAATAGAAGCAATTGAAGCTTTGAACTCCCTCCTGGATAATCCTAAAATGAAAAAGAAAAAACCCGAGGTCTGTTTTGAGCTGGGTAGGATCAAATTTGATGAAGGTGAATATGCTGAAGCTATAAAATTTTACAAGAGAATGCTTAGCCAGTATCCCAGGGAGGAGTTAAATTCAAAGGCTCAGTTTAGTATTGGTGAGGCATATTTTATTCTTAAGGATTATACCCAGGCAAAAGAAAATTTCTCCCTTGTTAAAAAATATGAGAGTAAGGGAGAATTAACTTACAAATCGATTTTCCGAACTGGCGCGTCAGCATATCAGCTGAAGGATTACAAGGGAGGATTGGAAATCTTTACCCAACTTTCAAGAGAAAAAAAGTATAACAAGTTCCTGCAACAAATAGAGCTTAAAATTGCTGAAGGGTATCAGCTTGAGGACAGTCTGGACCTGGCTTTAAAAAAATATGAAGATATAAGTTTGAGCTATCCAAAAACCGAGGAAGCTGCGGAAGCATACTATCGAGCCGGGATTATCTATTTCGAGAAAAAAATAGATTTAACAAAAGCACAGGAGTTTTTCGAAAAAGCCAAAACGGAAAAACCCAATTCCCCTTTTGCTAAATCAGCCCTGGAGAAAAATGCGGACATATCAAAATTAACTGCTTATAAGGAACAGGTAACCAAGGAGGAAAAAGACAAGGCAGTTAAATCCCTTTTCCTTTTAGCCGAGTTTTATCTATTCCAGATGAATATGCCAGAATCGGCTTTGGCAGAATACCAGATTATCCTGAATGAATATCCGGATAGCCAGTACGTACCTAAATCCCTTTATTCCTCTGCCTGGGTCTATGAGAATATTTATCATGACACCCTAAAGGCAAAAGAGTTTTACCAGAGAATTTTAGATAATCACCCAAATAGCGATTACACCAAAGGGGCCATGTTATTTTTGGGTCTATCCTCAGACTCTCTTGAGATCAATATAATTGAAAAAAAGTATCTTTTAGCCGAAAGCCTGCTGATCAAGGAAGAAAAACCAGATGCGGCAAAAGAGTTTTTTCAGGAGATAATGGAAAAATACCCATCATCCAAATATGCTCTCAAATCCGAGTTTGCACTTGCCTGGATTTTAGAACATTACTCTAATCCGGAGGATAGTAGTCTGGTTTTGGCTTATAAAGGTTTGATTGATAAATATCCGGGAACAGAGTATGCTGATTTCGCCAGAGAGAAATTAGGTATAGCAGTAAAAAAGGCAGCATCTACACCACCAAAGGAAGTTCAACCAGCACCTGCAGATACTTCAGATACAACTAATACTGCAACTACCCCTACCCTTTCCGGGATACCCAAAGCTCCTGTACCGCAAAAAAAAGCACAATTTATTTACCCTTCATCTTTAGAAGAAAGCGGGATAAAGGGTAAGGTGGTCTTAAAGATAAAGATAGATTTCACCGGGAAGGTAATGAATACTGAAGTTTTGACTTCTATAGGTAATATTGAGATAGATGAAGCAGCCCAGAAAGCTGCCATGGATACAACCTTTGATCCTATGAAAATTGACCCTATGGAATCATCGGAGGGGTGGTATATCTATGAGGTGGACGTTAATCCACCTCCTAAACAGGAGAGTCCATATTAAAGATCAGTATGCGTACAAAAAAAATAATGATACATAAAGATGAAGGATTGATCCTATCAGTTGAAAGCTTAAACGAAAAGCTATTCAAGCTTAAGATCTATTCTCCTGTTTTTTCCCTAATGGCTATGCCTGGCAACTTCTGTCATCTGAAAGTTAATGAAGAGAGCTTTCCTCTTTTACGGAGGGCTTTCAGTTTCCATCGAGTAGAAAAAGACAAGGGGACTTTTGAACTTTTGTTTAAGGTAGTGGGATTGGGGACTGAGCTTCTCTCCAGGAAAAATCCCGGTGAGAAAATCGACCTGCTGGCTCCACTGGGGAATTTTTTTTCTTTTCCCCGAAAAGACGAGAAAATAGTTCTTTCAGCTGGAGGAATGGGAATCGCTCCCTTATTATTCTTTCTGAATTATCTTTTAGAGAAGAAGTTTAATCCTGAGAGGATAACCCTTTTCTTCGGGGTGAAAAAAGAAAAGGAGCTTATCTTACTTGATGAGCTTTCCGCTATGAGGATTAAAATCCATTTAGCCACAGAGGATGGAACCATAGGATTTAAAGGAAGGATAACCGAGCTTTTTTATCAGGAGTTAAAAGAAAGAAGGGTTAAACTAAAAAACACTATGTTCTATGCCTGCGGACCTACGCCTATGTTGAAGAAAATTTCCGATATCTCCAAAAAGCACAATCTATACTGCCAGATTTCCCTGGAAAACCATATGCCCTGCGGCATTGGTGCCTGCTTTGGGTGTGTGGTTAAGACAATAAATGGATATAAGAGGGTATGTAAAGATGGTCCGGTTTTTGATGCCAGGGAGGTGATACTTGATTGATTCCTGATCTTTCAGTTGGAATAGGAAAAATTAAATTTTCAAATCCGGTATTGGTAGCCTCTGGCACTTTCGGGTATGGAGAAGAATATGGGTCCATTATTGACTTAAATAAATTAGGCGGGATAATCACCAAATCCATCACCTTTAATCCCAGAGAAGGTCATCCACCACCCAGAACCTGCGAAACCCCTTCCGGGATGCTGAATGCCATTGGCTTGACCAATGTGGGGGTGAAAAGATTTATCAAAGAGAAGCTACCATTTTTGAGAAGACTCAGGACGAGGATTATAGTTAACGTTGCTGGGAGTACAGTAGAAGAGTATGTAGAAGTAGTCAGGAAATTAGAAGGCAAAAAGGGTATCGACCTCCTGGAGATTAATATCTCCTGTCCCAATGTGAAGGAAGGGGGGATTGCATTTGGCTCCAAACCTGAATCTGCTTATAAATGTATAAAAGCTGTCAAAGAAAACACCTCTTTTCCTGTTATTGCCAAACTCTCTCCAAATGTAAGTGATATCGCAGAGATTGCCTTAGTTGTTGAAGAGGCTGGGGCAGATGCAGTTTCACTGATTAATACTTTAGTCGGTATGGCAATAGACTTCGAAAATAAAAAACCCAGACTTTCTAATGTAACTGGCGGGCTTTCCGGACCAGCAGTTAAGCCTGTGGCTCTGGCAATGGTCTGGAAAACTGCCCAGAAGGTAAAAATCCCTATTATAGGCTTAGGTGGAATAATGAACACTCAGGATGCTTTAGAGTTTCTTTTGGCCGGAGCCTCAATGATTCAAATAGGAACAGGGAATTTCGTTGACCCGGAATGTTCGGTTAAAATAGTTGAGGGTTTGAAGAAGTATTGTGAGGAGAAGAGGATAAAAAGGATTGGTAATCTGGTAGGAAAGTTGAAAACCAAATGAATTCACAGCAGATGGAGCGGATAAACAGACGCTGATAACGGCTTCATCAGCTTAAGCACGATAATCAGCTGTGGGCAATGTTCAAGAGGTCATAAATGAAATTCATCCAAAAACTAAAATCAGCCTCTTCTAAAAATAATTCTCTCCTCTGTGTTGGTCTGGATACTGAACTGGAAAAGATTCCAAAGTTTTTGCTGGTTGAAAAGGACCCAATTTTCTCCTTCAATCAAAAGATTATAGATGCAACCAAAGACTTAGTCTGTGCCTATAAGCCAAATTTAGCTTTTTATGAGGTATATGGGATAAAGGGTCTTGAGGCTTTGAAAAAGACTTGTGAATATGTTCCAGAAGATATTCCAATTATTCTGGATGCCAAAAGAGGGGATATAGGTAATACCTCCAAGATGTATGCAAAAGCAATCTTCGAGGAATTTAAAGCAGATGGAGTGACTTTGAATCCCTATTTAGGAGAGGACAGCTTATCTCCTTTTTTAGAATATGAAGATAAAGGCTGTTTTATCCTCTGTCTTACTTCAAATGCCGGAGCAAAGGATTTTCAGCTTCTCAACTTCGAAGGAAAGCCTTTATATAAAATTGTAGCTGAGAAAATTTTAAACTGGAATAAAAAAGGTAATTGCGGTTTGGTAGTGGGTGCGACCTATCCTGAACAGTTGAAGGAGATAAGGGAGATGGCAGAAGAGCTCCCCATTCTAATTCCCGGAGTTGGCGCTCAAAAAGGGGATGCGGAGAAAACGGTTAAATACGGCACTGACAA
>JAOUFL010000201.1 GCA_029858245.1 Candidatus Zixiibacteriota bacterium | reverse complement strand
TTTAAAGGAGGATACACACCGGGAACAGCAGATAAAGTCACATACTTTTTGGCACCTATTATCGTGTTTGTGGCTGCTTTTATGGCTTATATCTGCATCCCTTTTGGAAATGGTTTAATAGTCAAGGACTTGAACATAGGGATACTATACATACTTTCCATTACCACTTTTACCATTATAGGGCTTTTGACAGCAGGCTGGAGCTCCAACAATAAATATTCGATCCTGGGAGGTTTTCGCTCTGCTGCACAGATAATAAGTTATGAAGTTCCTTTGACCTTGTCCGTTTTAGGAGTGGTGCTTTTAGCCGGGACCCTGAGCATGCAATCCATAGTAAATTCCCAGAAAAACGTCTGGGAATGGTTTATCTGGAGACAGCCGGTGGGTTTTCTTATCTATCTGACAGCAGCTATAGCAGAGATTAACAGGACACCTTTTGATATTCCTGAGGCAGAACAGGAGTTAGTAGCGGGCTTTAACATAGAATACTCCGGGATGAAATTCGCAATGTTTTTCTTTGCCGAGTTTGCCAATCTCTTTCTGGTGAGCGCAATTGCTACCACGCTTTTCCTGGGAGGGTGGAACGGGCCGTTTCTTCCTTCCTGGGTCTGGTTTTTCATAAAGAGTTTTTTTCTGGTATTTATGATAATGTGGTTTAAATGGACCTTTCCGCGTTTAAGGGTTGACCAGTTGATGGATTTTGCCTGGAAGTTTTTATTGCCCTTAGCATTTTTGAATTTGATTATAACCGGATTTTTCGCTTAAGATATGAATATTATAAAACAAACAACAGACGGTATTTATAACCTGCTTAAAGGGATGAGGGTTACTATTAAATATCTATTTAAACCGGCTATTACCGTTCAATACCCTAAGGAAAGATGGACCATGCCGGAGAGGTCCAGGGGGATGGTAAGCTTGACTACCAATCCCGAGACTGGAAAACTGAACTGTACTGCCTGTTTGATCTGTGCCCGAAACTGTCCGGTCAGGGCAATTTATATCACCCAGACAAAAAACGAAGAGGGAAAAAGAGTTCCTGACCAGTTTGTGGTTGAAGCAGGTCTCTGTATCTACTGTGGTATTTGCGAGGAGGTCTGCCCTTTCGGGGCTATTAAAATGGTTCCCAAATATGAGTTCTCGGTATATGATGTCAAGGAACTCACCCACGATAAAGAAAGATTGACCGAACTTGGTAAAGGATTCAAACATATAAAGTGGAGTTAGATTTGGAAAACGGAATACTGGCATTGGTATTTTACATATTCTCAGGTATAATTGTTGGCTCAGGTATTATGGTGGTAACCCTGAAGAATATCTTTCATTCCGCTTTATTTTTAGTACTCTGTCTTTTCTCCGTAGCGGGTATTTATATTCTGCTTTCCGCAGAGTTTGTAGCCGCAGTTCAGGTTTTAATCTATGTCGGAGCGATAACCGTGCTTATGATATTCGCCATAATGCTTACAGCTCAGCTCTACAGTACCAGCGTGAGACAGTCGAATGAGCAGGTTATACCCGGTATCATAATAGTGGTAACACTTTTAGTAGTTACCCTTGTGGCTTTGAGCCGAACCAGCTGGAGAGTGGTCAGTCAGGGAATTGAAGGCCAGACGACCATCTCCATAGGAAAAGCTCTTTTGACCACCTACGTTTTACCCTTTGAGGTGGTCTCATTAGTTTTAATCGCTGCTCTGATCGGCGCCATTATTATAGCGCGAAAGGAATGAGATGATTGGTTTAAATCATTATCTGGCTTTGAGCGCTCTGCTTTTCTGCATCGGTATATTCGGAGTGCTGACCCGCAGAAATGCTATCGGTATCCTGATGTCGATCGAGCTTTTATTCAATGCGGTGAATATTAATTTCGTGGCTTTTGCCAGATTCATCAATCCCCAGGAAATTACCGGTCAGATCTTTACGATATTCGTCATCACAGTTGCAGCGGCTGAGGCGGCTGTGGGACTGGCAATTATAATCCTGATTTACAGACAGCATAAAGGTGTGGAAGTGGATAGAGTTAATATAATGAAATGGTGAGGAGAAGTTAAATAGTCATGTTACCGTATAGCTGGTTAATTCCATTTTTTCCATTATTATCTTTTGCTCTTATAATTTTTTTCACTATAAGGAATAAAAAACTTTCGTCCTATATCTCAATAGGAGCGGTTTCTCTTTCCTTTTTTCTATCCTGCATAGTATTGATCACTGTTCTGCACAATCCAGTTACCTCCGAGTTTAAGTTCAACTGGCTCGATTTACCAGGTTTCAAGGTTGAGGCCGGGATGCTGATCGATCCCCTTACCGCGGTAATGCTGATGGTGGTAACCCTGGTTTCGATGCTGGTTCAGATATACTCGGTTGGATATATGGCAGGTGACCCCAGGTATTCCAGATATTTCTCCTTCTTATCGCTTTTCACCTTCTCCATGCTGGGTTTGGTTTTATCTAATAACTTTTTCGAGATCTTCATCTTCTGGGAGCTGGTAGGTTTGACCTCATATCTTTTGATCGGATTCTGGTTTGAAAAAAAGAGCGCATCAGATGCAGGTAAAAAAGCTTTTATAACCACACGAACCGGCGATTTGGCTTTTATGGTAGGAATATTCCTTTTGACTACCACCATAGGAACCCTGAATTTTCAGGAGGCATTCCATCAAGTTGAAGCTGGTGCTATCTCCACGGGACTTTTGACACTTTCTGCCATCCTGATTTTTGGCGGAGCAGTAGGAAAATCAGCTCAGTTCCCTTTGCATGTATGGTTGCCGGATGCGATGGAAGGTCCTACACCGGTGAGCGCATTAATTCATGCTGCCACTATGGTTGCAGCTGGTGTGTATCTTGTCGCTCGACTTATGACTATTTTTTCTCTATCTGTTCCCGCATCACTGGTGGTAGCGATAATCGGAGCCTTTACTGCCTTTTTAGCTGCATCCATAGGTTTGGTACAAAACGATATCAAAAGGGTCTTAGCCTATTCCACTATTAGCCAGTTAGGTTATATGGTAATGGTTCTGGGATGTGGAGGTTATACCGCAGGTACTTTTCACCTGATGACCCATGCATCCTTTAAAGCCCTGCTTTTCCTGGGTGCAGGAAGTGTAATTCACTCCATACATACCAATAACATCTGGGAGATGGGAGGGCTTTATCCTAAGATGAAGACCACTGCCACAACATTCATAATCGGATCGCTATCCCTGGCTGGGATCTTTCCTTTATCCGGTTTCTGGAGCAAGGATGAGATATTGCTGGTTGCCCTGCATAGAAATCCCATCTTCATGCTGGTGGGAATAGCCGTGGCTTTCATGACCGCATTTTATATGTTCCGTCTCTGCTTTGTGACCTTTTTCGGGAAACCCAGAGACCAGCATAAGTTCGATCATGCTCATGAGTCACCAAAGGTGATGACAGTCCCGTTGACGATCCTGGCTTTTCTTTCTATATTTGCCGGTTGGGTTGGTTTACCCTGGCTGCACAAGGGGTATTCTTCCTTTGTTTACCATCACGAGGTACATCATCTTGACCCCAATTATATTCTAATGGTATCATCCCTGGCTGTGGCTTTGAGCGGGATATATCTGGCATATCTGATCTATTATAAAGGTGTAATTTCCGCAGATAAGTTAAGACAGAGATTCTCCTTTGTCCATAAGGTCTTATATAATAAATATTATTTCGATGAGCTGTATAATGCTGTTATAATAAATCCTTTATACAAGCTCACAGATTTTCTGTTCAAGAAGTTCGATTTAGGGGTTATCGACTGGCTGGTGAATGCAGTAGGTAATTTCATGGTGTTTTTATCCTGGGCAAAAGAGAGATTCGATACGCTGGTAGTGGATGGTGCAGTTAACGGTTTAGGATATGCGGTTAAAGAAACTGGTTCTGGAATCAGAAAAATTCAGACCGGTCAACTGCAAAATTATGCCCTGGTCATCTTTTTCGGGATAGTCTTGATCCTGCTTTTAAAGATATTTTAGAGGAATTTTATTATGAGGAGGAAAAAGAAAATATGAGCTTCCCAATTCTGACCTATATGATATTCATCCCGTTCCTGGGGATGGTGGTGGTGCTTCTTATGAGAAAGGAACAGGTGCAGCTGGTTCGCTGGGCTTCAGCTTTCTTTACCTTCGTACCCCTGGT
>JAOUFL010000200.1 GCA_029858245.1 Candidatus Zixiibacteriota bacterium | reverse complement strand
TAGCAGGTACAGCCACTATGAGCGTACCCGAGATAATGGATTACAAAGGTAAAAAATGTTTTAAGATCGTCTCCACCGCGGAGTCAAGTAAATTTTTTTCGACCTTCTTTAAGGTTCAGGATAGAGTCGAATCGTATATGGATACCGGGGGATTGTATACACTGCATTTTGAAAAGCATTTGAAAGAAGGCAAATTCAGAGCGAACAGATTCGTGGATTTTGACCAGGAAAAGCATATTGCGGTCGAGGGGAACGATACCATGCAGGTACCGCACTTTGTCCAGGATGTTCTCTCGGCTTTCTATTATATCAGAACTCAGAACCTGGAGATAGGCAAATCTTTATTCGTGGATAATCATACGGACAAGAAAAATTACCCTTTAGAGGTAAAGGTTTTGCGTAAGGAAAAAATAGAAGTCGAGGCGGGAACTTTCGAGTGTCTGGTGGTTGAACCGATACTTCAATCTTCAGCCATTTTTAAACAGGAAGGCAGTCTGACTGTATGGCTGACAAATGACCATATAAAGATGCCAGTCTTGATGAAAAGCAAAGTGGTTATTGGTTCTATAGCAACAGAGCTTAAGGAATACCATTTGGGCAGAATCGAGGAATAATATGTCGGATTACAAACAAATCGATCTGACAAAAATTAAAACCAGCCCTTTTTCCAGAAGAATAAGCAAAACAAAAGTTGCAGATTTTGCAAAGACTGTTTCCGAAAAAAGCGATATTGCCGAGTTCATAGACACTCTCCCTAAGTATTTAAAAGTTAACGACTTAAAATTATTACTTAAGGCAATACATCAAGCCAGATCCAAAAAGAAGCCTGTGATTTTTATGTTTGGAGCACATATTGTGAAATTAGGGCTTTCACCAATTATCATAGATTTGATGAGGAATAAGTTCATTACCTGCCTTTCAACAAATGGTGCTGGTGCCATTCACGATTTCGAGATCGGGGTCTGGGGTAAAACTTCGGAAAACGTAGTAGAGGGTCTGAAAAGAGGTAATTTTGGAATGTCAGAAGAAACCTCCAGACTTTTCAACCGGATTTCCAAAAATGCTGTGGAATCTCATAAAGGGTTAGGTGAAAGTATAGGTGAATATCTCATAAAGAACAAAACCAGTTTTAGAAAATACAGCATCCTTGCCAGTGCTTACCGGCTACGGATTCCGGTTACAGCACATGTGGGCATAGGAACGGACATCGTGCATCAATCACGTTATTTCGACCCCGCTTCAACTGGCGAGGCTACCTTTACGGATTTCAAGATTCTTGCCCAGCAGATATCAGAGCTAAATAATGGGGGGGTAGTTTTGCATTTTGGCTCGGCAGTGATTCTGCCCGAGGTTTTTCTAAAAGCATTGTCTGTAGCCCGTAATGTTAAAGGGAAAGTGGAGAATTTCACCACGGCTAATTTCGATATGATACAGCACTATCGTCCCAATATGAACGTTGTCCAGAGACCTGTTCAGGGTAAAGGTCAGGGTTTCTCTTTTACCGGTCATCACGAGATTATGCTGCCTCTTTTAGCCTGGGCTTTAAAAGGGAGTAAGACTTAAATTGAGAAAAATAAGAGAAAATAGAGCGGAAATCCGGTTTTACTTAAATGCATCCGGACAAATCTGTCCCGTGGAAGTATCTCCCGGAAGTATTTGCACATAAGATGCAAGGTAATCATAAGGGTATTAATATTTATAAAGTATAATCGAAAATCACAAAGGGAGAAAATAGAATGGCAAGATTAGTCGAATGTGTTCCAAATTTCAGCGAAGGAAGAAGGCCGCAGGTAATTGATTCTATCCTCTCCGAGATCAAATCAGTCGAAGGGGTAATGCTGTTGGACAAGGAGATGGACAAAGACCATAACCGTGCAGTGGTAACTTTTGTGGGCGGGCTTCAGGAAGTCAAAATCGCAGCTTTTAAAGCTATAGCCAGAGCAGCCCAGCTGATTGATATGGACCAGCACAAGGGGGAGCATCCCCGAATGGGAGCAACAGATGTGGTTCCTTTTGTCCCCATTTCCGGGGTTACCATAGGTGAATGCGTAACTCTGGCTAAGGAATTGGGTATAGAGGTAGCAGATAAATTAGGGATTCCGGTCTATTTGTATGAATCGGCAGCAACTCGTGCCGACAGAATAAATTTAGCTGATGTTCGCAAGGGGGAATACGAGGGATTAAAAAAAGAGATAGAAACCAATCCTGATAGAAAACCGGATTTTGGTCCCTCCAGGTTACCCAAAGCGGGTGCAACAGCTATCGGAGCCAGAATGCCCCTGATAGCATTCAACGTTTACCTGGGAACCAGGGATATAAGAATAGCCCGCAAGATTGCCCAGTCACTCAGATTTGCCACAGGCGGATTCCGGTATGTCAAAGCTTTAGGTTTCGAGATCAAAGAAAGGGGGATGGTTCAGGTTTCAATGAATCTGGTTAACTATAAGAACTCACCTATTTTCAGGGTCTTCGAGGTAATAAAAAGAGAAGCGGAGAGGTATTCTGTTCCGGTTATATCCAGCGAGATAGTAGGATTGACTCCCGCAGAAGCACTTTTCGATGTTTCTGATTTTTACCTTAAATTAGAGAACTTCAAAAAAGATCAGGTATTGGAAGAAAAATTGATGACCTTTGCGGAAAAGCAAAAAACAGGATTTTCTGCTTTTCTGGATGAAGTGGCAGCAGGAACACCTGTGCCGGGAGGGGGCAGCGTCGCAGCATCTGCCGGCGCCTTAGGAGCAAGCCTGGTCTCGATGGCCTGCGGGCTGACCATCGGAAAGAAAAAATATCTGGAACACGAGGATGAACTCAAAAAAGTTCTGGAGGATTCGGAAAGACTCAGAAAAGAATTACAAGAATTGATTATTAAAGATAGCGAGAGTTTTATGAAAGTACTGGACAGCAGAAGGCTTTCCCAGAATACACCTGAGGAGCAAAAGAGAAGACTTACAGCCCTGCAGGAAGCTTATAAAGAAGCAGTCCTGGTCCCTCTCAACACTATGGAAAAAGCTCTGGAGGTGATGAGGCTCAGCCGGATAGTGACTGAAAAAGGGAATGTAAATACCATCAGTGATGCCGGTGCTTCAGCCTTTATGGCTAAAAGTGCTATAGAGGGAGCACTTCTGAACGTGAGAATCAACATCAGCTCTATTGAGGATCAGGGATTTACCGCAGAGATCAAAGGAAAAACAGATTTAATCCTGACAGAAGCTGGAAAGCTCAAAGAGGAGATTAAAAGGCTGCTGGAGGAAAAACTATAGATGGAGAAAAAATATATTGACCTGCATATTCATACTACTGCCTCGGATGGTCTGTTAAGCCCGGAAAAAGTGGTTGAATTGTCCAGGGAATTGAACCTCTCAGCTATTGCCATAGCAGACCATGATACTGTGGATGGATTTCAAAGAGCAAAAGTAAAAGCAAGCGCTGTGGGTATAGAGGTTATTTCCGCAGTTGAGTTGAGTATCGCTTATAAAAAAATAGATTTTCATTTACTGGGATATTTAATAGATTGTGAGGGTGAAGAGTTCAGAAAGAAAATAGCAAGTTTCAGGCAGGAAAGAATTCTGAGGGGGGAGAAGATGGTAGTGAAATTAAACGAGTTAGGCGTGCCTTTGCATATCGATTCCGTTAAAAACATAGCCGGAGATGCTTCTGTCGGAAGACCTCATCTGGCAGATGCCCTGCTCAAGAACGATTATGTAAAATCCTATGACGAGGCTTTTACCAGATATTTAGGCTACCATGCTCCTGCTTATGTGCCCAAACGGTATTTGACACCCCGGGAAGGTATCGAGCTGATACACAGTGTCAAGGGTCTGGCTATTCTGGCTCATCCCGGTACTTCTCACAGGGATGAGCTTCTGGTAGATTTTATGGAGATGGGGATCGATGGGATTGAAGCCTATCATTCTCAATATGACAACTTCCTGATCAAGCATTATATTAGCTGGGCAAAAAAGTATAGCTTGCTTTATACTGGCGGCTCGGATTGCCACGGCAGGGGTCATGAGATACTCATCGGCAAGGTCAAAGTTCCCTATAGATGTTTGGATATGCTTAAAGAGGCAAAAAAGTCGAAATTCGGAGGTTAAGTTAATGTTTGAAATGTAAACCTTTTGGTTTACTGAAAATTGATTATATTATTTGATAACCCGAATAA
>JAOUFL010000199.1 GCA_029858245.1 Candidatus Zixiibacteriota bacterium | reverse complement strand
GACGAGAAATACAAACTGGAATTGATTTCCGAACTGGAAAGCGATAATGTCAGCATATATAGACAGGGTAATTTTATAGACCTCTGCAAGGGACCTCATTTAATTTCCGCCGGTAAAATAAAAGCCTTCAAGCTGCTTCAGGTTGCCGGTGCGTACTGGAGAGGGGATGAGAAAAATCCGATGCTGCAAAGAATCTACGGAATCTCTTTTCCAGATCAAAAGGAGTTAGATGACTATCTCAACAGAATGGAAGAAGCTAAAAAAAGAGACCACCGGAAATTAGGTCGGGAGCTTGACCTGTTTGACATCTATGATGAAGTAGGAGGGGGATTGGTTATCTGGCATCCCAAGGGCGCTTTGATTCGCAGGCTGATTGAGGATTTCTGGGTGAAGAATCATTACAGGGATGGTTACGAGCTTCTGTATACTCCGCATATAGCAAAATTAGACCTCTGGAAGACAAGCGGACATACGAACTTCTATTCCGAATATATGTATTCTCCCATGAAAATCGATGAGGAAGAATATGAGTTGAAACCCATGAACTGCCCTTTTCATATTCTGGCTTACAAATCAAGGCGAAGGAGTTACCGGGAACTGCCCATAAGATGGGCTGAGTTAGGCACTGTTTATAGATACGAGCGTTCTGGAGTGCTTCACGGCCTTTTAAGGGTAAGGGGATTCACCCAGGATGATGCTCACATATTCTGCAAATTAGAACAGCTGGAGGAAGAGATTTTAAGACTGCTTGATTTCTGTTTGTTTTTTCTGGAAGCCTTTGGATTTAAAGAATACCAGAGATACCTAGCTACCAGACCTAAAAAATATATAGGGGATATAAATACTTGGGATAAAGCTACTGAGGCATTAAGACAGGCTCTACTGAAACGGAATCTCCCCTTCAAAATCGATGAGGGAGGAGGTGCATTTTACGGTCCCAAGATCGATATTAAGATAAAGGACCTGCTGGGCAGAGAACATCAATGCACCACCCTGCAGTTTGATTTCAATCTCCCGGAGAGGTTTAATCTGCAGTATGTAGCAGCTGACGGGACTTTTCAGAGACCTATAATGATCCACCGGGCGCTTTTAGGCTCCCTGGAGCGTTTCTTCGGTTTGTTGATTGAACACTATGCCGGAGCATTTCCTTTATGGCTTTCTCCGGTTCAGATAACACTTCTTCCGATAACTGATAATCAGCACACTTATGCCGAGAATATCAGAAAGGAATTAACCGGAAGAGAATTGAGGGTGAAAATTGATAATAGAAACGAGAAGGTAAATCTCAAGATCAGAGAAGCGGAATTGGAAAAAATACCCTATATGTTTATCCTGGGTAAGAAAGAAGAGGCTAACAATACAATATCTGTGCGAAAACACGGAGAAG
The DNA here is from genome assembly GCA_029858245.1 of Candidatus Zixiibacteriota bacterium. GTDB lineage: Bacteria > Zixibacteria > MSB-5A5 > MSB-5A5 > RBG-16-43-9 > JAOUFL01. The sequence continues at coordinate 2,787 of JAOUFL010000199.1, read as the reverse complement.
GAGATTTAGGGGAGTTCAGGTTAGAAGATATCCTGGTGAAAATAATACAAGAAATCGATACAAAAAAATAGATTGTTAAAGGAGGTGAAAAGTCATAGCCAGTAAATTTATTCGTGTAAATGAAAGGATCAGGGTTCCCCAGGTAAGGCTTATCGATACAACCGGGGAACAGATCGGAATTCTTCCCACAAAAGATGCATTGAGAATTGCTTTAGAAAAGGGGTTCGACCTGGTGGAGATCTCACCCACAGCCAAGCCACCGGTGTGTAAAATCATGGACTACGGTAAATACAAATACGAACTGAGTAAAAAAGCCAAAGACGCAAAAAAGAAACAGCATGTGATACATATAAAGGGTATGAGATTGAGACCAAAGACCGAGGAACACGATTATCAATTCAAACTTAAACAGGTAAAGGAGTTTTTGGAAAAGGGAAATAAGGTCAAGATTTTCATCGAATTCAGGGGTCGGGAAATGGCTCATAAAGAACTGGGCCAGAAAATACTCCAGAGGTTTGAAGAAGATCTGAAAAACCTTGGTGCGGTTGAGCAAAATGCTAAGTTTGAAGGAAGAAATTTATCAATGGTCTTCAACCCTAAAGGATAAAATTAAAATAATTAGACAAGGAATATAGATAATGCCCAAGATCAAAACATCAAAAAGCGCAAAAAAAAGATTCAGGCTTACCGGAACAGGTAAAATAAAACGAAGTAAGGCTTTTTTGAAGCATATACTTACCAGTAAAACCACCAAACGGAAAAGAAAACTAAGAAAAGGCGTATTAGTAAGTAAAGCTGATCATTCGAGAGTCAAGAAACTGCTCTCCGGGTGAACGGTGAATTTCTAAAAACTTATAGAATTTAACTGGAGGATAAAATGCCCAGATCAACAGGCAGGGTAGCATCCAGAAAAAGGAAGAAAAAAATATTTAAAGCCGCCAAGGGATACTACGGGGGCAGAAGCAAATTGCTACGCACGGCAAAAGAGACTGTAGCCAGGGCGAGAGTTTACGCTTACCGTGACAGAAGAGTCAGGAAAAGAGATTTTCGTAAGCTCTGGATCAGCAGAATAAATGCCGCTGCCAGAATCTTTGACCTATCCTATGGAACTTTCATCTCCGGTTTGAAGAAAGCCGGGGTGATGCTGGATAGAAAAATACTGGCAGAAATTGCTGTAAACGACCTGAACACTTTTGAAAAATTAGCCGGGCTTGCCAAAGTAAATGCCCGGGCAGTTTAACTTACGTAAAAACGATGGCTTTTCTGACTAAATTAAAAGAGATAGAGAAACTGATAGAAAGCAGGTTGAATTCAGTTTCAAGTCCAAAGGAATTTGAAGAGCTTGAGTCTGAGTATTTCAACAGAAAAGGGAAATTCTCCCTGCTTATGAAAGAGTTAAAAGACCTGCCCCCGGACCTCAGACCGGAGGCAGGTGAGAAAGCGAATATTTTAAAAAGAAAACTGAACGGTCTCTTTCAGGAAAAAGCACTCTCTTTTAGAGAAAAGAAAGTTGCCGGGGGACTTGTTGACTTCTCACTTCCCGGTCATAGATCCTGGGAGGGAAAACTGCATCCGCTTACGCAGGTCCTGGAAGGGATAGTGGAGATATTCTGCGGGATGGGTTTTGAAGTGGTTGGCGGACCTGATATAGAAACTAACTACTATAATTTCGACGCTTTGAATTTTCCCCGGGACCATCCTGCCAGAGATATGCAGGATACTTTTTATCTGGGCAGGGATTTGGTACTCCGGACCCATACCTCCCCGGTACAGGTCAGGGTGTTCGAGAAAAGAAAACCACCTGTAAAGATTTTGGCACCTGGAAGGGTTTACAGGCATGAAGCTATAAATTCCAGAAGTTATTGCCTTTTTTACCAGGTGGAAGGGTTCTATGTAGATGAAAACGTGACTTTTGCTGATCTGAAAGGGATTCTGATAACATTTGCCAGGGAATTTTTCGGTAAAGAGATAGAGCTTAGATTTCGGGCAAGTTTTTTCCCTTTTACCGAACCTTCAGCCGAGGTGGATATCAGATGTATTATCTGCAAAGGCAAAGGCTGCGGTTTGTGTAAGCACCGGGGCTGGCTTGAGATACTGGGAGCAGGCATGATAGACCCTGCTGTTTTCGAAGCAGTTGGGTATGACCCGGAAAGGTATTCGGGGTATGCTTTCGGAATGGGTGTTGACCGCATTGCTTTGCTAAAATACGGGATAGATGATATCCGTTTATTTTATGAAAATGATATCAGGTTCTTAAGGCAGTTTTAATATGAAAGCAAGTTATAAATGGCTAAAAGAACTGGCTGATTTTAACTGGTCTCCGGAAAAGCTGGCAGACAGATTAACGCTTGCCGGATTGGAGGTCGAGTCGATAACACCCTGGTGTTCTGGACTGGAAAAGGTTATAGTAGGAAAAATTAAAAAAATTGAAAAACATCCCCGGGCAGAAAAGCTTTCCATCTGTCGGGTTGATATTGACAGTGAGGTTCTGCAGGTAATCTGCGGGGCAGAAAATGTAAAAGCCGGGATGAAATCTCCTTTAGCTTTGATAGATGCAAAACTCCCCTCAGGTAAAACCATAGAAAAAGAGACCTTCAAAGGAGTTGAATCTTATGGTATGCTCTGTTCGGAGATGGAGCTGGGAATAGGAGAGGAATCTGAGGGGATAATGGTTCTGGAAGATGACCTGAGAATCGGGGAACCCCTGAAAAAAGTTTTAGATTTGGAGGATTTCATTCTGGATTTTGATGTCACACCCAATCGTTCGGATGCCTGCTCTATGATAGG
>JAOUFL010000016.1 GCA_029858245.1 Candidatus Zixiibacteriota bacterium | reverse complement strand
AAAAAGGTCTAAGTCTATCTCCAGTTTCACCTTAGAGACTTTTGTTATCTCCTCTCCTTTTATCTCCTTAACCGCTTCCTCCAGAAGCTGACAATAAAGGTCAAAACCAATCTCTTCAATAAAACCGTGCTGTTGGGGACCTAAAATATTCCCTGCTCCTCTGATTTCCAGATCCCTTAAAGCCAGATAAAATCCAGAGCCTAACTCAGTGTATTGCTGAATTGCCCTCACCCTTTTCCGAGCATTAGGGTTTAAATCCCCGAACGGTGGCACTAAAAGATAAGCATAAGCTTTATGGTTTGACCTCCCCACTCTTCCTCTGAGCTGGTAGAGTTGAGCCAGGCCAAATCTATCTGCCCGATTTATGACAATAGTATTAACATCTGGTATATCCAGTCCTGATTCGATTATATTGGTGGAAAGAAGACAATCATACTTTCCGCTTAAAAAAGCTAGCATAACTTTTTCTAAGACTTTCTCTTCCATTTGACCATGAGCTATTCCTATCCTTATCTTGGGTAGTAATTTCCTTAGGAAATTGTACATAGAGCCAATAGATTCCACCCGATTGTGTACGAAATAAACCTGTCCCCCTCGATCCAGTTCCCTTAAAATGGCTTCAGCTATCAGTTCCTCCGTGAACTGGGAAACGATTGTCTGAATAGGTAACCGGTCCTTAGGAGGAGTGTTGATTATTGACATATCCTTTGCTCCAAACAAGGAAAGCTGTAAGGTTCGGGGAATGGGAGTTGCTGTCAGGGTCAGGCAATCCACAGTACTTTTGATTTTCTTTAATTTCTCTTTATGAACTACCCCGAATCTTTGTTCTTCATCTATTATCAGGAGCCCTAAGTCTTTAAACTTTATATCTTTTTGAAGTAATCGATGGGTCCCGATAACTATATCCACTCTACCCGTTACCAGATTTCCGACGATCTGTTTTTGTTCTTTGCGAGATTTAAAGCGTGATAAAACCTCAATTCTAACTGGGTAATCTTTTAACCTCTCGGTGAAAGTGGTATGATGCTGTTGAGCTAAAATAGTGGTAGGGACTAAAACTGCAACCTGTTTTGAATCCATCACGCATTTGAAAGCCGCTCTAATAGCTACCTCGGTCTTACCATAACCCACATCCCCGCATACTAAACGATCCATAGGTACTGGTTTTTCCATATCTTTTTTAATGACCTCAATCGATTCGACCTGATCCGGGGTTTCCTCGTATATGAAAGAAGACTCTACCTCCTTCTGCCAGGTAGTATCCTCAGAGAAAGCAAATCCGGGTCTTGTTTTTCTCTCAGCATAAAGCTTTATCAGCCCGGAAGCCATTTCCATTAAAGCCTTTTTAGTTTTCTCCTTCGTTTTTTCCCAAAATAGCGAGCCTAACTTGGAAAGGTTTGGTTCACCGTTTTTCCCTACAAATTTCTGGATACTATTAAACTCCTCCACCGGAACATATAGTTTATCACCATCTTTATACCCGAGAAGAAGGCAATCCCTTTTTCTACCATCGATCTGGAGGGTTTCCAAACCAGTATATATCCCTATCCCGTAATTGGAGTGCACCACAAAATCTCCCGGGGAAAGGGTGGTGTAAGCAGAAAGCGGTAATCCCTCTTTGAATTTCCTTTTTCTTCTTTTTCTGAAATAACGCTGAAAGAGCTGATGCTCTGGCAGAACCAGCAATTCCAATTCCGGGAAGATAAATCCCGTGCTTAAATCTCCTATCAAAAAATCTACTTCTTCGGATTCCTCTTCCAGGAGTTCTTCTAATCTCCCCTTTTGACCTGAATTCTCACATAAGATATATACTTTCTTATTTATTTTCTTTTTCTCTTTAAGTACCCTTTTCAAATGGGAAAAATCAGGGATATCGCTTTCCGGTTCAGACATACCCAGATGGAAATCGAATTTCTGCATTCCCAGTGAGTAGTATTCCAATTTTCTAAAACTTCTTAGTTTTTTCTCCAGGGTATCACTATCTCTGAAAAGCGAGGCAGGAGCTGGAAGGATCTCTTTTTCAAGGTTTGATTTCTCATGTCTTCTCTGTGTTTCTTCCTGGATATAATCTATTTCCCTCCTGATAAGTTCAGGCTCATCTAAGAAAAGCAAGCTATCCGATGGCAGATAATCAAAAAGTTCACCTTGCGGTAAATTAAAAAGAGGTGCTATCCATTCCAAACCCGGTATCTCCTGGTAATAGTTGATCCTTTCTCTTATCTTTTGAGCTGTTTTCTCCTCAATCGTGTTAAGGTATCTTTCCAGCTCCTCATCTTTCAGGTAAAATTCCCTTCTGGGCAGAATGATCACCTCTTCTTTTTTATTGATGGTTCTCTGGTTGAAAACAGAAAATTCCCTGATTGATTCTATTCTGTCTCCAGAAAATTCTACCCTTAATGGATTCTCTGAGGTATAGGGGAAAAGATCCAGGATTCCACCTCTTTGACTATAAGTTCCCACTTCTTCTACCTGGGGGAACTTGTTAAATCCCAGAATGGATATCTTTCGTATCAGTTCTTCCATCTCGAACTCGTCCCCGATCTTTAATTCTACTATTTTATCTATCAACTCTTTTTTGGAAATGGTTCTTTCCAGGAGAGCTCGTATAGGAGTGACCACCACCTTGTTTTTTCCGGATAATAAGCTGTATAAACAGAAAAGTCTTGAGCCCAGGGCTTCAGAATGAGGAATTTGTAGTTCATAGGGTAAAATTTCCAGGCTGGGGAAAAGCAGGACCTTATTTTCTCCCAAAAATGCTTGAAGATCCTCAAAACACTTTACAGCCTCCTCTGGATGATAGGTGATGACCAGCAATGGAAGGCTAAGTGTTTTCTCAATATAAGCTAAAAGAAAGGATTTTCCTGAACCTGTTAACCCGGTTAAAGAAATTAATCTTTTGCCTTCTTCTAATTCTTTAACAATTTTAGAGAAGCTGTAAGACCTTTTTGCCAGATCAAGAAGTATTGATAAATACATATCACAAAAGCTCTCCCATTAAAAATCTATTAATTAAAAAACGTTAATTCTGGTTAAAAATTTGGAAAGATATATCGTCTTATCTTTTCTTCCGGGCTAAGATTATCATACGTGGGCTATTGGTCGAGTATTCGTTCAAATCGAAATCCCCTAAAACCTGCTCTATTATAAAACCAGTGTTTTTTAAGTTAGAGAGCATCTCCGTGAGGGTGTAAAGACGTAAGGAAAAAAAGTATTCTCTTCTAGGCTGATTTTCAAAAAGAAGCGTGCGAGTCGTTTCCTGGCGGCTGGTAAAAGGATCGAATAGGGAATCCTCTAACATCCAAAAATTTTTCCTTTGAACCCATCTTCTCATCTGGAAGTCTTTCAGAATAAGCTCTCGATTGATAGTATCCAGAAGAAATAACCCCTTTGGTCTTAAAGCGGCATTTATCCCCTTTAAAACCTTTAAATTGTCTCTTTCACTCTGAAAATAACCAAAAGAGGTAAACATATTTATGACTGAATTGAATTCAGATTTAAAGGGAAGTTCCCTCATATCTCCTTGAACGAACTTTACCTTTATCTTCAGTGATTCAGCTTCTCTTTTAGCTCTTTGTATAAAAAAGGAGGATAGGTCATATCCGGTGACTTTGTATCCTCTCCGGGCCAGCTCATGTGAGTGTCTGCCATAGCCACAGCATAGATCCAGAATTCTATTTCTGGGCTTAACTCCCAGAATTTTTACCACCCCATCTATCTCTTTTGAGGTTAATGTTTCCAGGTTAGCATAAACCTCCGGATAGTATTCATCAAAAAAATTCTCCCACCATCTCATATTAGTACTTTTTATACCCCCTCAGATTTTTTTCTTTGTTTTATTTCCGTATGCGACATAACCGATAATTTTGTAAATTAATTTAGCCGCCAGAAAATCAGGGGCTATATTCCCCGGCTGGGGACAGAGCTCCACTATATCAAAACCTACAATATTTTTCCTCGAGCATATAGTTTTTAGAAAGTCTAAAGTCTCATACCATAAGAATCCCCCTGGCTCCGGAGTTCCTACTGAGGGCATAATCGAGGGATCAAGGCAATCTAAATCCAGGGTGAGATAAACGTTCTGGGAAAGTGAGCTTAAAACTTTATCAGTCCAATTAGCTCCCCTTTTATGAGCAAAGTGAAGCTTAAGTCTTTTTCTTTTAATCCAGTTATGTTCATCCAGGCTTACATTTCTTATCCCAACTTGAACAGCAGGTGCTATTTCTCTCACCCTTCTCATAGTGCAGGCGTGGCTGAACTTGCTTCCTTGAAAACTATCTCTCAGATCAGCGTGAGCATCTAATTGTAGAACCGAAAGGTCTTTATATCTTTGCTTGTATGCTTTTATCATCCCTATGGAGATCGTGTGTTCCCCACCTAGCATAACCACACGCTTCTTATCCTTAACCAGTTTTCTACCCACCTCATAGATTCTTTCAATCATTTGCTCGGGACTCTTTGCTGCCGGCTCAAGATCATCCAGGGTGCAGATACCTATTTTGTACGATTCCTTTCCGATCTCCTCATCGTATAATTCTACCTGTTTTGAGGCAGTAATAATCACCTGTGGTCCTTCTTTAGTGCCTGTTTTGTAACTGGTGGTTTGCTCATAGGGAACAGGCAATATTACGAATTTTGATTTTCTATATTCTGAATATCTTCGAGTGATTCCTAAGAAATTATGAGGTAGAAAAAATCTCTTGTCTAACAAGTTCTCACCTTTTCATTAAAAGCTCTTTTCCGAATTGAAATTCTGGCTTTTTCCTTTTCCGAATTAAGTTCTTGGAGCCCTGGGATAAAGCGCTTACTAAAAAGGGAAGCGCAATTGTGGCATCTGAGTTGACCGTGACCATTCTGGCTTTAGGATGAATCTTTCCCCAGGATTGTGCCTCTGAGAAAGTGCATCCGGAAAGCCCTCCCCAGTGAGGAGCATCAACCACTATTTGAATAGCATAGTTATGTCCGTGACTTTTGCTTTTCCTCTGGAGAGATGCAATTACCTCTGCCTGCTGGATGAAATTCTTTGGAGTCCCTCCTCCTATGTAGATTACCCCGGTTGCCTTTGCCCAGAAAGGTAGGTTTGATATCTCCAGAGCATCCCCTATCACATCAAACTGGAACATCTTGTCTGTATCCTTAGCCAGCTCCACTAAAGCAATCCCATAAGAGGAATCACCAATGGCTGGGCAGAAGATGGGAACTCCAGCTCTATAGGCAGAACTTATCACCCCTTCCTCTTTCTTTATTCTGGATAGCTTTTTTCCCAAGGAGTGGAAGAACTCCCGGGTAGTATAACTTCTCTCAAGATCAAGAGAAAGGGCAAATTCCTTGATGAATTCATCCGTTTGCCTGAATTCATTCTCTACAGCATAGGTATCATATATCCGGTCAATCCCTGCTTTCTTCAACTTCAGGTCATCTACCTTGTGATCCCCTATGAAATGATACCTTCCCAGACTCTCATGCAGATCGTGAAAAAGGTTGGCTCCAGTTGAGACCAGACAATCTATCATTCTGTTTTTTATAAGGTATACTATTACCTGCCTTAAGCCACCAGGGATCATCGCACCAGCCAGGCCAAAGAATATCACCATATTTCTCTTAAGCATCTCTTTCCAGATGCTCAGAGCAGTAGAGAGATTTCTTCCCTGAAAAGAGATTCCGCTCATATTTTCCAGAAGCTGGGCAGTATTCTTCACTTTCTCTATCTCTAAGGGAAGGGTGGGATTCTTTAATAATTTGTTCATCTCGAATTTCCTCCTTTGCTTTAGCCTGAACTGAATATAAAGCTATTTTTTCTGCTCAGACGCTTTAGAACTGAAGTCGGGCTGGGTGATGAAGACGGCTGCAGCCAGAACCGTAGTCCAAAGACCGTTCTTGTCCCCTTCGGCTGACTGGGTCACATTGACCGTGCGAACTATCTTGCCGGATATCTTCCAGATTGCCTTTCTCTGGTCATAGTTTTTGTCGATATCGAAATCCAGGCCCAGGGTAGTAGCCAGCATGGAAGCAGCTAAATCCTCTGCGTAATCCCCGGCTTTTTTCTCAGTCTGGCCAAAAGCGGAGTGCTCGGAAAGAAACCCGTAATATTTTTTCTCCTTGGGAATAGCTAAGCCTACTGAGGCAGATACAAGACGGTTGGGCTCATTGGTCGAATTGCGGCTCATAACACAGAAGATTATCTGTCCATCCTGCAGTTTTCTGAGTCCCTGAGCTCTGGTTATCAGTTTACATTCCGGCGGGAATATGGATGATACGCTTACAATGTTGAATCGAGCTATTCCCGCATTTCTCAAAGACAGCTCAAAGCTGGAAAGCTTTTCCGTGTGTCTGCCTACTCCCTTGGTCAAAAAAACTTCTTTGGGAACTATAACCATCTTCCACCTCCTCTAAGCTATAAGTGGATTTTAAATATTAGAAATCGAAATCTAAAATGCAATAATAAAATTTCATTCTGGATAAAAAAAATCAGCCCCGCCTCAGGCGGGGACTGATTTCTTCAAAAACCTGTGACTGGTAAAAAAATTATTTACTTCTTCGGCTTAGCAGGCTTCTTGGTCTTGCCACAACTTTTCTTTGTTTTACAGGGCATCTTCTCGCCTCCCTGGATCTATGACCCAACAACTCCTGTTCCCTTTACAATCTCTTTTTTAGCCTCTTCCACCCTGCTAACTACATCACTTGCCTTATCAAATGCATCTTTATAATTACCCGCCTCAAAATCATTCTTGGCTCCAAGCAAGGTTTCTTCAAAAACCTTGATCTCGTTGTTTATCTTCGTTCTCATCGAGGAGGGGATTTTGGCTTTTTTCAAAGCCTCAAGCTTTGTGGAGGCATCTGCTATAATACTTTCGGCAGAGGTTTTCATCTGTTCCTTGTTAATCCCGGCCATGGCTGCTGCTGAATCGGCAAAGCTCTTGGCAAACAATGCTAACCTTCTTGCGTCAGCATATTTTTTTTCAGCGATAAAAGTTTCCGCCTGACTTAAGGAATCCTGCACCATGTTGTATAGGTCAGATGCATAGAGGTCTGCTTCCGCGCTGGCTGCATTTTCAACTGCTTCCCTGGCTGCCTGCATTTCCTGCTCCGGAGGTTTGGCACACGAGCTTAATAGAACTATACTCAAGATGAAAAGCAAACTTATCTCAAAAAATCTTTTATTTATCATTATCATTAATCCTTTCTGAGTTAATATATTTTAAATTCCTCTTTTGAAAACATAACCAAATCCCTGATTACTGGTTTCTACAGGCGGTGACCGATTAAGGCTGTTAAAAATTATCTCAAATTTATAAATAAATTTAAACATTTTTTGATTTTATTTACAATCGTGGGATTGTCTAACTTTTTTAACTCCTTAAAAGATTTCTTAATATACAGGGGGGGCTTTTTTTGTCAAGAACTTTTTAAAAATAATTTCATACCCAGGACCAGACTTCAACCCTTACCCAGCGAATTATCCTTCGCAGCAACAGGTAAGCAATGTTTTTTTTCCCACAGTAAATTTTAGCCTGACCCGTCATACCTGGTTTTAAAATAAGATTTGGATTGGCTATTTTACTTGTAACGAAAAATACCTGACGTGATTTATATTTTTCTCCCTGGTGCGCAATTCGGGTTACTTTGCCATAATAAGTCTCAAGTGGAAAACTTCTTACTTTAACTTTAACTTTTTGCCCCAAGGTGATCACGTCTAAGTCTTTCTCTGATAAGGGAATAACCGCTCTCATGGTATCATAATTGGCAATATTTATAAGGTTTCCTGCTGGTTGAACAGAGGTAACTATTCCAGATATGGGAGCTTTTAAATCTGAAGCGGAAACCTGTCCTTTATAGAATTTTGCTCTCGCCTCCAGCCGGTTAATTTCTGCTTTAGACATATCTTTTTCTTCTTCCTTTGCGCCTTTCTTTAGTATTTCAAGATTGTTACGCGCAATACTGAGTTCGGAAACAAGAACTGAATGTTCAGACTCCTTTTTCTCTAACTCCTCTTTAGATATAAGGTTCTGAATATGAAGCTCCCTTAACCTTTTAAGCTCATTTTCATTGGTCTGCAGTTTGGTTCCTGCCTTACTCACCAGTTCTTTTGCTTGTTCTATTTCCTCTGGTCTTGCTCCTTTTTCCAGCAATTCCAAATAAGCTTTTTCCTTTCTTATAGAAGCCTCGATTTCCTCCAGTTCTGTAGTATATTGAGTTGAAAGGAGTTGAACGATAACCTGCCCCTTTTCAACTGTTTCACCTTCCTTAACCACTGGTTCCAGATTTACCTTCCCATACGAGGTAGAGCTCAACTTAAAGATATTAACTTGCCTTTTCTCCTCCTTATCCTCCTGATAAAGCTCCTCTACCAGAAAACCCTCACCCGGGTTGTCAACAATTGTGTAGCTTTCCATGGCAGCGAACTCGCACTCCTGGCTAATCTTTAAATCTAACTTAACCAGAAAGATCAATATTAAAAAAAGGATTATTAGCCCACCGTATATAAGAATACTTTTTGGCTTCATAAGTCCTTCTTTCTTTAGTAAGAAGAAATGAAAGCTTCCTGCAAGAATAATTTTAACTGGCTTTTGAAAAATAATATAAAGAATGGCTAAAAACAAGACAAATCCATATCCCTGATACCTGGAAACTAAAAAATCCCCCGCCTTGAGGAAAAAATATAAAATTAGTACCAGGGAGTAGAGTAAAGATAGAGAACCATAAAGCGGATAAATCTTTTTCTCTCTTGTGGAGGTCTCCGCTGCCTTCTCACCAGTCTTGAGGATTTTATTTTTGAACCAAGAGCCTAAATATCCAAAAGCCTTTTTCCTTAAGTTAGGTATCTCCAGCCAGTCTGATAAAAGATAGTATCCGTCGAGCTTGATCAGGGGATTGAAATTGAAGATAATCAAAACACCGGAGACGATCATTATTACAAAAAGGAATGAGTTAAGCTGGGTTTCCAAATCCGTTATTCTCCACAGAAGAGTGGCACAAGCCCAAAAGAAAAGATGTATATAAATCCCTGCCCAGGAGACTAAAAGCTTTTTCTTTTTTTCTTTAAAAAGCCAGGCATCCGAGACGTTGGTGAAAAAGGCGGGCTGGAAATAGATTAACAGAAACCCCATCTCGTGAACTTTTCCGCCGAAATACTTACAGGTCAAAGCGTGTCCTAACTCATGAACTAAGGCAATAATGAAAATCGCCAGCCAGAGCTTGACTATGGTGGTTAGATGAAATAATTTGTTGAGACTATAGCCTAAATCAGACCAGTTGGAGATGGTAACTATAAGAGCTAAGAAGATGAAAAACAAGGAGAAGTATAAAAATCCCTTGCTGTAGAAAAACTTTGACTTTTTTAATAACTTGTCTAAAAATTTATCCGGATTGAAAGCCTTGATCTTTAAAAAGAGGATTTTCCTTAAAAGGGTTTTCTCTTTCTCGGCTTTATATTTTAACCTGGAAAGCTCCTTTTGGGAAGCCTCGCTTTCCAAGAAACCAAATTTTTCCAACTGCTGGAGGAATTTATCCAGGGCGGGTGAATCTAATTTTATCTGGAATTTTTTCTCGAATTCCTCGATTATCTCCCGATTAGTTTTTTGCCCGTTCAGATTCCGGGTGATGAAATACTCCGGCTCTTTTATACGGAAGAACTTATTGGTAAGAGGGTCTTTTATAACGTAGTAGGTTTTCCCCTCGTATTCCTGCTGGCTTATTATTAAATCTTCCCTGAACTTCGGATATTCCCCAGCCATAAAATTTCCCCTCAGCACAAAAGGGCTTGATAAATCAAGCCCTTACATATTCTGTAGGGGTTCGATTCATCGAACCCAAATTGATTTGCGGGCAAAGTGCCCGCTCTACGAAAGTCTAATATATTTAGCATTAACAAAAAGGGTAAGTCAAGAGAAAAAATGTTCTCTTTTTAGTAAACCTAAAGGTTTACACTCCATTTGAAAAATCTTGACAAAATCACTCCCCTAACATATATAACTTAAACCAGATAAAAAAGTTCCGATAAACCTAAAGGGAAATCATATCTTTGAACGGTTAAACTTAAAGGAGATTGAATGCAAATTGAGGAAAAGGTCAGAACATTTATTCAGGATAATTTCCTTTTAGGGGATAAAAACAGAGTTATTAAAGAGGACGAATCCTTCCTGCAGAACGGGATAATAGATTCCACCGGGGTTCTGGAACTGGTCAATTTCATCGAGGAGACCTATAATATAAAGGTGGAGGATGAGGAACTGGTTCCGGAGAACCTGGATTCTATCAAGAACTTAATTGCCTATATCAGTCGTAAGCAGTCAGCTAAAATTTAGATTACCTTATGCTTTTAAATAACTTCTTAGAACAAAGCACAGAAAAGTTTCCAGATAAGACAGCCTTGGTCTTTCAGAAGGAAAGATTGACTTATCAGGAGATTAACAGTTCTGCTAACAGATTAGCTAATGGACTAAAAGATTCAGGTGTGGAGAGAGGTGAGCGGGTTGCAATCTTTCTGGAAAACTCAGTAGAATCTGTTATCTCCATCTTCGGAATTTTGAAAGCAGATGCTGTTTTTGTAGTAATAAATTCGACTACCAAAAAGGATAAACTAACCTATATCTTAAATAACTGCCGGGTAAAGGTACTGATTTCCAGCTTTGATAAATCGGAGCTATTAAAAGAGGTTTTGCCAGATGTTTCCTGGATCAAATTCGTGCTTCTGACAGGAGAAAAGAAATCCGAAAATACTTTTACAGATAAAAAAATCTGTCAATTCAAAGAGCTTTTGAACTCCTACCCGGATAAAAAACACATAAACAGAAACATAGATATAGACTTAGCCAGCATAATCTATACCTCCGGTACAACTGGAAATCCCAAAGGAGTAATGCTTACCCATCTGAATATGGTCTCTGCGGCAAATTCCATAACAGAATATTTAGAGAATACCAGCGACGACATAATCTTTGATGTCCTGCCTTTGTCATTTGACTATGGATTATATCAGGTTTTGATGGGATTCAAAATCGGTGGAAGGATTATCTTGGAAAAAAGCTTCTCATACCCCTATGTGATAATCGATTTAATGCTGAAAGAGAAAGTAACCGGTCTCCCTGGAGTCCCAACCATCTTTGCTATTCTGCTTCAATTAGAGGATTTGAAAAAACAGAATTTTGATTCCTTAAGATATATCACCAATACTGCAGCAGCCCTGCCTGTCACCTTCATTAAGAAAATAAAGGAGACCTTTCCTAAAGCAAAGTTATATTCTATGTACGGCTTGACCGAGTGCAAAAGGGTATCCTACCTACCTCCAGAGGAGCTGAATAGAAGACCTGCTTCTGTTGGAAAAGGGATGCCAAATGAAGAGGTTTATATAGTCAGCGAAAATGATAAAAGACTAGGACCGGGAGAGGTGGGTGAGTTAGTGGTAAGAGGCTCCAATGTTATGTTAGGTTACTGGGAATTGCCTGAGGAGACAGCTAAAGTCTTAAAGCCGGGTTTATACCCCCGGGAAAGGGTTTTATACACCGGAGACTTATTCAAGATGGATGAGGAAGGATTCTTATATTTCGTAGGCAGGAAGGATGATATTATAAAGTGCCGGGGGGAAAAGGTCAGCCCTAAGGAGATCGAGAACATCTTATACAACTTAGAGGGAGTTTTAGAGGTCGCAGTGGTTGGGGTTCCGGATGAGATCCTGGGAGAGGCAATCAAGGCATTCGTGGTCTTGAAAGAAGGTTTTAACTTATCGGAGAAAGACATCTTAAGACATTGTTATTTGAATCTGGAAGATTTTATGGTTCCAAAGTATGTGGAATTAGTGGAATCTCTGCCTAAAACAGAATCAGGAAAAATCACCAAAGTTGGGCTTAAATAAAAAGGTGTGAAAAATGGATTTCCACAAAAATATACTGGATATAAATCCGGAAAAAGAATGTGAAAGAATCTGTGAATTCATAAAAGAAGAAGTTTATACCCATTTCAGACGAGAGGGAGTAGTGGTGGGAATTAGTGGAGGAATAGACTCGGCTGTGACTGCTGCTTTATCCGTCAGAGCCCTGAGTAAGGATAAGGTTCTGGGTTTGCTTTTACCAGAAAAGGAGACGAATCCGGTAAGCCTCATCTTTGGTGAACTTCTTATAAAAAAGTTAGACATCAGAAGCGAAAAACTTGATTTATCAAAATCCCTGGAAAGCCTGGGATGTTATAAAAGAAGAGACGATATAATCAAGAAGATTTACCCGCAATATGACAGCAATCATAAGATCAAAATTGGGCTTCCTCAGAACCTTCTGGAAAGAGACCGCATTAACTTTTTCAGTCTGAAGATATTTACTCCCCAGGGTGAGGAAAAGAATTTTCGTCTGTCCAAACAAGCGCTTCTGGGAATCGTGGCTGCCACAGATATGAAACAGAGAAGCAGGATGATACAACTCTATTATTTTGCAGAGAAACATAACTACCTGGTTATAGGAACTACCAATTACAGCGAATATGCTCAAGGATTTTATGTAAAATTCGGGGATGGTGGGGTGGATTTGGAGCCCATAGCACATCTTTACAAAACCCAAATTTACCAGTTAGCGAAATATTTGGATGTCCCTGGGGAGATAATAATAAGGACTCCCAGTCCGGATACCTTTTCCGCTGTGGTATCAGACCAGGAGTTTTTCTTTTGTATACCTTATGAGCTTTTTGACTTGCTTTTATATTCCCAGGAGAATAAAATTCCACTATCAGAAGTAAGCCGGGTTTTGAATCTATCGGAGGAACAGATAAAAAGAGCTTACAGGGATTTTGATCAGAAAAGGAAAGCAGCTGTCCACCTGAACCAGAGTGCGCCCAATTTGTTGGGTTGAAAGCGCTAAATAAATTGGGCCTACAGTAATTGTTTTTGTGCTTGTTGGGTCCTCTGACCCGACAGGAACAGAGTAGGTTAAGGCAGGGGACTTAGCTGATATATAATATCGGATTGATGTGAAGAAAATAAAAATAATCTTATGAAAGTCTGCAAAAATTGTGTCCTTCCGGAAACCTTTCCCGGAATCAGCTTCAACCCGGATGGAGTGTGTAATTTCTGTCAGGAGTTTAAGGGTAAAGAGCATCTGGAAAAAGAGAAGGGAAAATACAAACAGAGATTTGAAGAGCTTCTAAATAAATACAAAAACTCCTCTTCCTACGATGTATTAATGGCATATTCGGGTGGTAAAGATAGCACCTATACTTTAAGCCTATTAAAAGAAAAATATAACCTGAAAATCTTAGCCTTAACTTTTGATAATGCTTTCCTTTCCCAACAAGCTTTGTGCAATATAAGGCAGGTGGTAGAAAATTTAGGAGTTGACCATATATTCTTTAAACCAGACTTTTCTCTTTTGAAAGAAATTTTCTTGACCGGGACTAAAGAGGATATCTTTTCGCGTAAAACCTTAGACCGGGCAAGTACTATCTGTACTTCCTGTATGGCAATAGTAAAATTTGTTACTTTGAAACTGGCTCTGGAGAAGAAAATCCCCTTTATAGCCTATGGCTGGTCACCTGGTCAGGCACCGCTTTCTGCATCTATTTTCAAGAATAATCCCCCGATGTTGAAACAGATGCAGATGGTTTTGAAAAAACCTCTTTACAAAATCGTAGGAGAAAGGATAAGCCCTTACTTTTTAGAGGAAAATGACTTCGAGAGTA
Source organism: Candidatus Zixiibacteriota bacterium (assembly GCA_029858245.1). Lineage (GTDB taxonomy): Bacteria > Zixibacteria > MSB-5A5 > MSB-5A5 > RBG-16-43-9 > JAOUFL01. The sequence continues at coordinate 3,838 of JAOUFL010000016.1, read as the reverse complement.
AGGAAATTTTTCCTTATAATATCAGCCCTTTAGCATTTCTGGAATATGATGAGAGAAAAATATTCGAGAAGCTAAAAAAGCTTGGCTGGAATATACCAGTTGATACAGATCCCAATTCAACCAACTGTCTTTTAAACTCGTTTGCCAATCAGATACACAGGGAAAGATTCGGCTTTCACCCTTATGCTTTTGAACTGGCAAAGCTGGTCAGGGAAGGTTATCTTAAAAGAGACGAGGCTATAAAAAGATTAGAACAAAATGAAAACAAGAAGATAGTGAAACTGGTTAAGAAAAAACTTGGAGTAAGTTGATATGTTTTATTTGGTTACAGGTGGAGCTGGGTTTATAGGTTCCAATTTGGTAGAAAGATTAGCCCTGTCAGGAGCAAAGCTCAGGATACTGGATAACTTTTCCTCTGGAAGAAGAGAAAATATAAAACACCTGCTGGATAAAATCGAATTGGTGGAAGGTGATATAAGGGACTATTGGACAGTGGTTAAGGCAGTGGAAGGTGTGGATTTTATCCTGCATCAGGCAGCCTTAACCTCAGTCCAGAGATCTATTAAAAATCCCCTGACCACAAACGAGGTCAATATAAACGGTACTTTGAACATACTGGAAGCTGCTAAAATCCATAAAATAAAAAGACTGGTTTATGCTTCTTCCTCTTCTGTTTACGGAGATACCCCAACATTACCCAAAGTTGAAACCATGATCCCGAATCCTATATCACCTTATGCTATAAGCAAATTAGCAGGAGAGGAGTACTGTCAGGTTTATTATCGTATTTACGGTTTACAAACGGTTTGTTTACGATATTTCAATGTTTTTGGACCGAAACAAAATCCTCTCTCTGAATATGCTGGCGTAATCCCAAGATTTATCCTGGCTTTGCTTAATAGTCAGCAACCCTGTATCTACGGTGACGGGGAACAATCCCGGGATTTCACCTACGTGGAAAACGTAGTAGAAGCTAATCTGAAAGCCTGCCTAAAGGACTCAATTGCAGGAGAGATTATAAATGTCGCCTGCAATCAGAGGTACACTTTAAACCAACTCTGGGATTCACTTACCAGGATAACCGCCAAAGAATTAGCCCCTTCTTATTCTGAACCCAAAGCGGGTGATATAAGACATTCGCTGGGTGATATCAGTAAAGCCAAAAAGCTTTTGGATTATGAGGTGAAGATTGATTTTGAAGAAGGTTTGAAGAAAACTATAAGTTACTATAAGGATTTAAACTCTTTATAGTTGATTCAAATAAAGGTCGGATAGAGATGCATTTAAATAAAGAGGGGATCAAGATATTTTAGATTTATGCTTTTTATTTTTTAATTGATAAGTAGATTATCTTAAAGGAGGAATTGATGCGCAGAAGGGAATTTTTCAAAAATCTCGGATTGGGAATAGGAGCAGGTATGCTATCCCTGCCTAAAATTCTTCAAGGCGAACAAAAGAGTGTGATTAAAAACATACCCTCTTGCAGGGTAGTTCAACTCCACGATCCGGATACAACCTTCTGGAATTTCTCCACTGGTTATTATGGTAACTATGTAAATCAGGGATTAACAAACACCATGGTGGAAACAGGGGTACGTGAGTTAACCGGACTTTCAAACTCCATATCTGCCTGGCAGCAGATTATGAGCTCCTACCATGCCGGGGATAAGGTTGCCATTAGGGTTAATTTCAACAACTGCGATAGCTATTACCCTTCACACAATATGATCGACTCGGTTATCCAGCCTATAAATTCAATAATCTCCGGACTTATCAGCATAGGCATCCCAGCTTCAGACATATGGGTCTATGATGCTTCCCGAATATTACCTGACAGATTTACTTCTGGCTCTTTTCACACCGGTGTAAAATTTTACGACTACGAGGGTGGAAATGGTAACCAGAAAGCAACTTTTAACAGTTCCAATCCTTCAAGGGTAGTAAGTTTCTCCAATACTAATATCCCATCTCATGAGATAACCGACGTCCTGATCAATGCTCAACATCTGATAAACGTTCCTTTGTTAAAAGCTCATTCCACTGGAGTTTCAGGCTCATTTAAGCTTCATATGGGCAGTTTAAATGGCCAAACCTACCCTGATCTCCATCCTTATCTTTATGACTTAGAGAAAAATCCTTTGGTAGACATTTACAAAAATACCAACTTAAAGGATAAAACTAGATTGATTGTCGGAGATGGTCTTTTCGGTGCAAGATCATATGCGGCAATTCCTGAAAGATGGTCTATTTTCGGCAACAAATCACCCAACACACTGTTTTTCTCTTTAGATCCCGTAGCCTTGGATACAGTAATGCAGGACCTTCTCCATACCCAGTGGCCCACAGGTAATATGTCTCCTGATGATCACGATCATTTGCATTGCGCTTTCACACAGGGTTTGGGAATCCATGAGCATAAGGATAAAAACGGAAGGTATTCCCAGATAGATTGGATAAAAATAGAGCTTTAATGGAAGAATATCTCTTTTTTAAAAATAAATCTCGTAAAAATCTTTTCGGGGTAATACACTATCCTGAGGAGAAAAGTTTTAAAGGGATTCTGATCTGTCACCCCATCTTTGAGGAGAAACTGCATGTTCACCGTGTATTGGTGGACTTTTCTCGCATCTTGTGCTCCTCAGGATTTAATGTATTGCGTTTCGATTATTGTGGTGATGGCGACAGCGAGGGGGAATTCGAGGAGGCAACTGTAAAAACACGTCTTTCTGACATTAATTCAGCTTTAGAGATATTCAGAGAGAAAATTCTTCTTCAGAAAGTAGCTTTGCTGGGAGTGCGGTTTGGGGCAACTCTAGCTGCCTTATGTGTAGAGAAGGAGATGGAAATAGACGCATTAATCCTCTGGGCTCCAATAATAAATGGAAATGATTACCTGCACCAGCTTTTAAGGATGAATTTAACCCATCAGGTGGTGGTTTATAAAAAAATCCTTTATACCAGGAAAGACTTAATAACAAACCTTTCTCAGGGGGAAAAAGTGAATGTGGAGGGGTATGAGATCACCAGAGAGCTTTTCCAGCAGATCTCGGAAATAAACCTTTTATTGCAGGATATTAATTTCTTCGGAAAAACCCTGTTAGTGCAGTGTTCCAAAAACAGAACGGTGATTGAGCCTGACCTTGAGAAACTGAAAACTCTCTATTCTAAAAATAACATCTCAGAGATGTTGCAGATTCCTGCTCACCCTTTCTGGGGTGATATGATATACTACCCTCCGGATACTGCTGCTCTATTTGAAAAAACAGTGAACTGGTTAAAAGTAAATTTATAAAAAGATATGGAAGATATAGCCCGATTTAAACTTAACAACCAGGAATTGATGGGAATAGTAACTCCGCCTGAAGAAAAATGTTTTCGAAGTGAAAAAATTGGGGTGATAATTTCCGTCTCCGCTTTAAAATATCGTATCTGCTCTTATCGCTTAAATGTGAAAATAGCCCGCAAGTTATCTCGGCAGGGTTTTTATGTTTTGAGATTTGACCCCCTGGGTGTGGGAGATAGCCAGGGCAATTTCCCTGTAACTTCAGGTTTAAAGCATTTCCTGGAGATTCAGACCGGCAGGTATGTCAAAGATACTCTTGCTGCAATAGATTTTTTTAAACAAGAATATGACCTTGATAAAATCGTTCTTCTGGGACTCTGCGGGGGAGCAATAACCATGCTTTTTGCTGGAGCACAAGACCCTGCGGTGGATAAACTGATCCTTTTAGGTGTCCCGGTGCTTTTTGAGAATATCTCAGAGACGAAGCTTGAATTCAAGGATACTATTACCACGCCCGAATATGCTAAACAGGTTCTTTCCACATATAAAAGTAAA
>JAOUFL010000020.1 GCA_029858245.1 Candidatus Zixiibacteriota bacterium | reverse complement strand
ATAATTTAGACGATTCTCCGGATGCCCAGAGAGGAAGCCTGGGGATGATATTAAATCCCTGGACAAAAACCACTCTGGATTTTACACTTTATTATGAGAAGCTGAGTTATATAAGCCAGAGCTCTTCTATTGGAGAGTCTCAGAGTATCTGGTTTGGAATTGATACAAACTTAAAGGAAAATCACTCCAGATATACCTGAAGAGCACCCATCAAGCAACAGGCAGTTGGCCTGGATATCAATTTCAAATACGATTTTCCACAAAATTTAACTCTGGCTTTTCTTTTAGGTGGACGTTATCAAAAAAATGAGAATTCTAAATTAAGTCAAAATACAGACAGCAGCTATTCTACTCCGGATTATATAAGCTTTAGCCATGGAAAAAGCTCTCTTAAGCAAGATGACAGATTTTATAGCTTTATGCTGGGGATCGGTGCTGAGAAAGATTTCTCTCCCTCTATTAAAATAGGAGCGGCATTGAAAGGATACTGGGATAGAGGAAGCTTAGACCGGCTTGAGTGGCAGGAAAGCTCTAATATCTATATGAGGGATGATTCAGTAGTAAACAGCACTTATTATTTCCGGGAAAATCCTCAGAAAAAGACCACCAATTCCTATATGCTCACTTTCCCTGTCGGAATGGAGGTGGTTTTACACGAGATGGTAAAAGCCAGGCTTGGAGGAGGATTTACTATAAAAAGAGAAGAGACAGAAAGAGGATATTCGACCATTTCAGAAGGTTATTACTCGCAGGGCTTCAGTTTATCCTATAATGAACAGATCTTCCTGGATGCATATTTTGAGGATGACTTAACGCCTGTAGATAATTGGATGTTTAAAGTGGAATATAGATTTTAAGCACCATTCACTGTTGAGAATTTTAAAATACAGGAGAACTCTTACTCCTGAAAGAGGAGGGAGAAAATTATGATTAAGAAACTTAGTTTAATCTGCTTGTTTTTGACAGTTTCCCTGGGATTTTATAATAACGGACATTCTCAACCACCAAGCGAGTATGCTCTTATTCCCGTGCCAGTGCAGGAGAATCCCGAAATCTGGAAAATGACTAAGAGTGAAGCCTTGCAGGCATTTGAGACTCAGCTTTTTATTAATCCGCTTTCAGCTTCCCAGTCCTATATTATGGATGCTTCATATAATCTCTATAGTGGCATGTTATTTGAACTTGACCACGGTTGGAATAGGATAATATTTTCTGAGTGTTTAGATGACTGGATAGCAGGATATGGCACCTTAGGCTCTGGAACAACTCAGTTTAGATGGCCCAGGAGGCTGGATTGTGAGGGGCTTTGTAATGCCACATATGGTATTACCCCTTACTACTATATATTTGTGGCTGATGCTAGTAACAACAGAATAGTAAAACTCCGCTATCGCTATGATACACAGGTGTTAGAAAACCTGGGGGTAATAACCGGAGATGGGTTAACACTACCCCTGGATTTGGATCTTAACAATGGATTTGAATTTTACTGGACTTATAATGACTATCTCTGGATATTAAATGGAAATTCTCAGATTAAAAGGTATGATTTATTTGAGGACACATTCAAGTGTACTTATGGAAGTTATGGTTCTGGAGAAGGACAATTCCGCCACCCAACTGCGATAGTCAGTGGAAGAAATCCTTTCATTGTAAATGGTGACAAATATGCTAATAATGATCACTTCTACGTAGCTGACAGAGGTAATAATCGCCTCGTGTGGTTGATCAAAACATATGGTGGAGAAAGCATTTACTGGTATAAGGAGATATATTTGGATTTGGATATTGTGGATTTAGAAGTGGATAACTTTGGGCAGGTCTAGGCAGTGGATAGGTCAAACGGTCAGATTATTAAGTATCTTCCAGACATTCATATAGGATTATTCCCTTTATGTACTTTTGGCAGTTCTGGCTTTGGTGAAAAACAATTCTGGAAACCTGTAAGTATCTCCAACACCGGTGGATTTCTGGCATGTGGAAACGTATATGTAGTTGAATCCTGGACTGATTCAAGCGGGGGCCAGTATTTTGTTATAGGCACCGATATTCTTGATTTTAGTGTTTACTCTAATGACGAGCACAGAGTTCATTACGTAGATTATGTACAGGTAGATCCGGCTGGTATATATTTTAAAATTTATAATGAATCAGAAGCTCTAGTCAGTACCGTAAAGCCTGGTGTTTTAGAATACTCTGGCCCTACTATAAGCTGGTGGGATGGAAAAGATGATGAAAAACAATACGTTCCCAGTGGAAATTATTTAATGCAAGTAAGTGCTGCTTCAGTTTATGCCTCAGCTAGCGACCCTAATCATACTCCAGTTAATACAGTAACCAAAGAAGGATGGGTTTGCAATGTGAACCCAAATGATATTATAGGTGATGCTAATGGTGACTTAGACGTCACTGTATCGGATGTAGTTTATATGATAAATTTTCTTTTCAAAGGAGGACCTCCACCCGTACCTTTATGGAAAGGTGATGCTAACGGAGATTGTGATGTGAGTATGTCAGATGCGGTTTATCTTGTAAATTTCACAACCAAAGGTGGACCTCCACCAGTGTTAAACTTCAACTGTTCACCTCCCTGGAACTGCCAGCCGTAAAAAAAGTGTGTAACTTGATATTTTTCATACGTATAATTAATTGGAAGACAACGATATTCTTTCCTGGTGAATTAGAAAAAAAACCTTGACAATTAAAAAAAAGAACCTAAATTAATATAGGTCGGCAGGTGTTTGATATTTGTCAGAACTCCTGTCGATAATATAGTTGTAAGGTAAAGGTAACCTTTAACGCTAAAGGAGGCGTAGACATGACTTCAAGGAAGTGTCTGGCAGTCTTTTTAATCCTCCTTTTCTTCTTACCTTTCGTTCCTCTGGCTAATGCCGGAGGCCCGGATAAGCCTATGCTGGATCATCCGTGGGAAGAGGTAAAGAAAGATTTTCCTCCAAAACCAGTAAAACCTCAATTTATACTACCGGAGGGAATTTCATCGATTCTTATGCTATCACCAGGTTATTTCCCTAATCTTATAGTACCGGTAGTAAAAATTAGCTGTAAGGAGGAGGTTAAGAAGGACTGCTCAGAGATAACGAGGTCTTTACCTAGGATGAAATGAAGGAGAAAATACAGGATTTATCTCTAACTAAAAGGCTGGAGCAGGTTGAGCCTCTATTAGAAAAAGACAACTACGCAGAGGCCTGGGAAATGCTCAAACAAATTGAAATCCTGGGAGATTTAAAAATTAATTCCCGGGAAAGGGGTATATTTTATTATCTATCCTCAGTCGCATTACATGGTCTGGGTAGGTTTAAAGAGTCTCTGGAGTTTGGTGAAAATGCATATGAGCTTTTCAAAAATACACTGGAGAATAAAAGAATTGCCGAGGTCCAGTCTATTCTGGGAAAATCCTATCTTTCATTGGGCAGATTAAAGGAGGCTGAAAACCAGTTCAGGGATTCCGTAGCAACCTGTAGAAGGATAAGTGACGAGAAGGGGATCGTTCGGAATTATAATAAATTAGCCCAGATATACTCTATCCGAGCAGATTATCCTCGCGCTATTGAATACCTTAAGGAGTGTATACCTTATCTGGAGAAAATCAAAGACTGGATTAACCTGAGTATAATTCAGAGAAACCTGGGAAGAATTTATATCTTGAGAGGAGAACTAAGTTTGGCTGAGAAACACCTCCTCTCAGATATCAGGTTATTAAAAGAAGCGGGAAAGGAACATATCTTAAACCTTTCCCGCTGTCTTTTGTCCCTGGGATATATCAAACTATTAAAAAGAGAATTCAAACCTTCCTCTTCCTATCTCCGGAGAGCATACGAGCTTCTGAAAGATAATAAATCACCCAGGGATTTAGCTATCTATTATGAATACCAGGGTGAGACGTATTTTCATGAGAGAAAGTTTGACGAGGCAGACGCCTGTTATAAAAAAGCCCTGCAAATCGGTGAGGAAATAGCTCCGCAAGGTACTCTTATCAGCCAGACCTGCAGATTACTGGCAGATTTAGCCCTGCAGAGAAAAGAAATAGATAAAGCATTCGAGTTCATAAACAGATCATTAGAAGTATCCAGGGTTATAGGAGAAAAATTAGAAGAGGGTATTGGATACAGAATACTGGGAGAGATCTATCATCAGAAAAATGAGGAAAGCAAATCCAGAGAAGCTTTTGATAAAAGTATTAAATCCCTGGAGGAAACAGGCGCCAGATACGAGCAAATTAAAACCTATCTGAGCCTATCACTTGCCCGCGGATATGACTATCCGGAGAAACTAAGTTCTCTGGAAAGATCAAAAAAACTTTCTTCCGGGTTAGGTTTGAAATATCTCGAAGCTCTCTCCGAGCTTACCCATAGCCAGTTGGAGTTCGAGCGGGAAAATTTCGAGAACTCCCTTTATGCTTTGAACAGAGCCGAACATCTTTTTTCAGAACCACCCGAAGAAGATAAGCTCCTTCTTTGCAGAGAATTAAGGGAAAAAATAGAAAATAACCTGAGCCGTAAAAGCATTTCCGCAGAGAACGAGTTCAAACTTTTCCGAAATATCTTTCCGATACCGAATACAGGGAATTTGAAGAAGGAGGTCTGGAAGAGAGTTTAAAACTCCTGGCTGAGAAAATCAAAGCAGAAAGAGGTTTTATAGTTTATAATAAAGGCTCTGCAGAAGAGTTCTCCTTTCCTTCTCTGTATAATATGGAATCAGATAAAGCCAGGTTTGTAAGCCAGAATTTGGCTTTAGCCAATTTCTTAAATCCCAGTTCAGATACCTCTAAGTGTGATTCCTATAAACCTTTGATATTGACACATCCCTCCTCAGTCAGGAAAATTATGGAAAACGGAAAGATCAACAGCCTTCTGCTTATCCCTTTGCTGTGCTGCAAAAACATGTGTGGTTTTATCTATCTTGATAGAACAGGCGGCATATCTTCCTTTACCCAGCAGGAGCTGAATTTCGCCGTAGCCTTTGCCGATCTTTTAGCCCTTAAAATATCGGAATTCCAGAAGAATGATCTGCAGGCGGACAATCTCCGTCTGAAAAAACTTTTGGAGGAAAGATGCTCCTTCTCCCAGATCATTACCCGCAACAATCAGATTCTGAAGATCCTGTGGAAATTAGAGCAGATAAAAGATACTAACCTATCCGTGTTATTCGAGGGAGAAACAGGAGTAGGAAAGGATTTTCTGGCAAAAGCACTACATTATTCCAGCAACAGAAAGGATAAAAACTTCATCGCGGTGAATTGTGCTGCTCTGCCTGAGCCCTTGCTTGAATCGGAGCTTTTTGGGCATAAGAAGGGTTCTTATACTGGTGCTGCTTTTGACAAAAAAGGTCTTTTTGAGGAAGCTGATGGAGGAACCCTTTATCTGGATGAGATAGGGGATTTAAGCCTTTCCATCCAGGTAAAACTGCTCAGGGCATTGGAGGAAAAAGTCATCACCCGCCTCGGAGAGATAAAGCCCCGCAAGATAGATATCCGAGTTGTCGCTTCCACAAACAAGAATCTGGAAGAAGAGGTATCCCAGGGGCGCTTTCGAAAAGACCTCTATTTCAGGTTAAACGCAATAAATCTTAAAATACCTCCTTTGAGAGAAAGAAAAGAAGATATACCTATTCTGGTTGAACACTTTATAAAAACCCACTCTAATGCTGACAAAAAATCTTTATCTATAAAACCTGTGATGCTGGAGCTTTATTCTGAGTACGATTGGCCCGGAAACGTGCGAGAGCTGGAAAATGAAACTAAAAGATTGTTAGCTTTTAATCAAAGTGATGATTTCTTGTTGGACGAGTTGCTCTCAGATAAGTTCCCTATGGCCAGGGAATTGAAAAATGAAAGCTCTTCTTTGTATGACAAGATCTCTTTATTAGAAAAACAGTATATACTCAAAGCTCTGATCGAAAATAACTGGATTAAAAAATCAGCTGCCAGGACTTTGAGAATACCTGAGTCCAGCCTGAGATTCAAGATGAAACAGTATAAGATTCAAAACCCCGCCAGGTAGAATCTTATTTTAAATAATCCTTTTAAGGGTACGGATTTACGTACCCCTGATTTTTATTAACGGGATAAGTCGTATGTTTAGATAACTGTTGACAGGATAATAAAATTGATTTATATATCCCCCTGAAAAACTGAACTACTCTAAAAGCGAGGAGAAATGAACAGGCAAATTCGATTTATATGTTTAGGCGTGATATTTTCATTAAGTTTATTACCTGGCTGCTCTACTAGACCCGATCCCAGAAATACCATCAACAAATTCATTACAGCCGTAGACCAATCCGACACCACATTTTTAGCAGAACATCTTGATTTTCAGGCATTACTGGAAAAAAGCCTTGAGGGTTTTCTGGAAAAGGACAAAGAAGAGCTTTTCCCTCAGCTCAGGCAACAGCTTTTAACAAGTTTTACCAATGACGGTTTGACGCGGATGCACTGGAAAAGCAATTTAATCGTAGTGGGAAAGTCTGAAGTGGCAGGTGACTCAGCCACCGTAGAGGTAACATATCTGAACAAGTCAAGTGGTACAAGAGATTATACCAGGATAGGTCTTTTCTTTAAAGATGGAAAATGGAAAATCTATAATCTTAAATTATAAGAGACGATACTTTAGGGTTTAAAATTTTTAATCGAGATATTTTGCTATAACGAAAACCTCCTTAAAAGGGAGGTTTCTTTATACTGTAGATTGTTGAAATCCAGTCATTATTCGAAAGATAATGACGAAGGGTCAACACATTTTTTATACCTGCATGCCTGGGTGACAAAAAAGATAAATCCCTTGTCTTTTTAATTGACTTGATTTATCATATACAAACCAGAGCTAAGATATGAGAATTTTACTGAAATTTCTTTTTATTTCTATATTTATTGTGCTTTTAGCTGGTTTAACCTATGCTGAAAAAGGTGAATCTTTAGCGGATAGTTCCCATACGGATTTAATCAAAACTTTTGAATTAAAAACCAAATCACCTATGGGAGCGCTTTTCAGGTCAATTGTCTTACCCGGTTGGGGTCAGCTTTATAACCAGAAATATTTCAAATCTGCCCTGGTATTTGGTGTGGAAACGACCTTTTTAGCTTTGATGATTATTGAATGGGATCGAATGAGTGACCATAAGCAACTTTATGATTCCCTCCCCTTGGAGCATCCGGATAAATTCTTGGAATATGAACAATATAAATTCTATGAGGACAGAAAAAACCTGTTCCTCTGGTCGGTTTTAGCTACTGTTTTCGTAAGTATGTTCGACGCTTATGTAGACGCTCATCTTTATGACTTCGACAAAGAAATGGAAAGGATCGGGTTTAAAGTTCATCCTCACCCTGAAAATGAGTTAAGTTTTAGATTTTCTATAAACTTCTAAATGTTTTGAATGGATTAACCAAACATCTTATCTGACGATTTAAACTAACAGAAAACAGAATTTATGCCAGAAAAACTTCTTAAAAGTATATCCGGGATAAGAGGGGTAGTCGGAAAAGCCCTGACACCGGATATAGTTCTGAAATACTCTGTTGCTTTTGGAAAGTATTGCGAGGGAGGAAAAATCATCATGGGAAGGGATACACGTAAATCAGGTGAAGCCCTGAAGAGAGCTGTTATAGCTGGGCTTTATTCAGCCGGCTGTAAGGTTATAGATCTGAGAATCTGCCCCACACCAACTTTAGGTTTGGCAGTTAAAGGTTTGAAAGCTTCTGGAGGGATAATGATAACCGCCAGTCATAATCCCGCTGAATGGAACGGACTTAAGTTCTTTAATTCAAAAGGGATATTCTTAAACGAAAAGGAAAGCGGAAAATTTTACTCCTTTGCTGAGAAAGGTGCCTGCTGTTCTGGTAGAAACAAACCGGGAGTTATCTGTGCGGATGAAAGCTGGATTGAAAAACACCAGCAGAAGATTTTTAATCTTTCCTTTATTGATATAAATAAAATCAAAAAGAAAAATTTCAAAGTTGTTCTCGATTGTAACAATGGAGCTGGTTCAAAAATAGCTCCTGAGTTACTTAAAAGGTTAGGCTGTCAGGTAATTGAGCTCAACTGTAATTTAACCGGTGAGTTCGTCCACAAACCCGAACCTGTACCTGAGAATTTGACTCTCTTATCTAAAAAAGTAAAACAAACCAAAGCAGATTTAGGTTTTGCCCTTGACCCGGATGCAGACAGATTAGCCATTGTTTCAGAAAAAGGGGTTCCACTTGGTGAAGAGTATACTCTTGCTTTATGCATGGAATTCGTATTGAGTAAAAAACTCTCAGATGTTGTAATAAACAACTCCACCTCTATGGTTATCGATTATATCGCTGAAAAGTATGGAGTTAAAGTATTCCGTACTAAGGTTGGAGAAATATATGTATCTACCCTCCTGAAAAAAGTAAAAGGAGTGATCGGGGGCGAAGGGAATGGTGGAGTAATCCTGCCTGAAAGTCATTATGGGAGAGATGCACAGGTAGCTATCGCCTTAGTTCTTCAATATTTGGCAGAAAACGGTAAAAAGATAAGTCAGCTAAAACAAAACCTGCCTCAATACCACTTTGTTAAGGATAAAATGAAACTATCGGCTGTTTTTGAAAAAAGACTGCAAATATATCTAAAAAGATTCAGCCGGGCTAAGATAAATCATACCGACGGTGTGAAAATAGAGTTTGAAAACTCCTGGATAAATATTCGCAAGTCAAATACCGAACCGATAATAAGGGTAATGGCAGAAGCTGCAACCCTGAAAGAAGCAAAGAATTTAGTTGTAGAGGCAAAAAAGGATTTGAGTTAAAATGTCTTTGTCATTCTGAGTCCTCTGCGGTAATTCCCCCGGAATGACATTTAGTCTAAGGTCAGGAGGTAGAACAGAATGAGCACAGTCAGAGATAGAGATCTTCACTTCTGGTTGCTCGATCGACGTCAGAAGCTTCAGACTGCCATCCAAGAATCCAGGGAAAAGGAGCATCTTATGAGTCTTTTACAGGAGGTGGATTCTACCCTGGAACAGATGGACAAGGGAACTTATGGTTTATGTGAGGTCTGCAATGAACCTATCGAAAAGGAACGTCTAATTGCTAACCCTCTTGTCCGCACCTGTCTTGATCACCTCACACCAGACCAGCAAAGTGCGCTGGAGCAGGATTTGAATTTAGCCTGGAGAATCCAGTCGCAGATGCTTCCCCAGCAGAATCTGAGCATCCCTGGCTGGGAGATTAACTACCATTATGAGCCAGCAGGCCCGGTTAGCGGAGACTATTGCGATGTGGTAATTCCCAAGCCTGAAAGCGAGGAGTTATTCTTTCTCCTGGGAGATGTTTCAGGCAAAGGAGTGGCTGCCTCAATGCTTATGTCAAACCTGCATGCTATCTTTCGTAGCCTCATCGCTTTTGATTTGCAAGTTGATAAGCTCATCCTGCAAGCGAATCGAATCTTCTGCGAGAGTACCCTGTCCACCGATTATGCCACCCTCATCTGTGGGAAAATAAGCAGAACCGGAGAGGTCGAACTTTGCAACGCTGGTCATCCACCAGCGCTTTTGGTTCGAAAAAATGAGATTGTAAAGCTGGAGGCTACAGGTCTTCCTCTTGGATTATTCTGTAGCGGAGAGTATAGAGTGAAAAAGATGGAATTGTTAAATGGTGACAGCCTTTTGCTCTACACCGATGGCCTCACAGAGGCACAGGATAAATCCGATACAGAGTATGGTGAGGAGCGGCTGGTAAGATTTTTAAAGGGACATTATCATTTGCCACCTCAGGCACTTACCAGTGCCTGTTTAGATGATATGAGGACTTTTCTGTCAGGGTCGCAGAGAACTGACGACATTACGCTAATGGTTATCCGGAAAACTGGATAGAAAAAAAGAATATGAATTTGGTATTCTCACCTTGCCTTAAAACGGTTCAATTAACTGTTTTTTCTTTTGACAAAGAATAGGGAGTTTGGTATTATCCTGTTAACTACAGTTTGCAGAAGGCGAGAGATAGATTTAAGGAGGAGTTATGTGCGGGATTGTAGGATATGTGGGAGATAAAAAAGTTGTTCCTATCCTCTTGGATGGTTTAAAAAGACTAGAGTACCGTGGATATGATTCTGCTGGTATAGCTGTCCTGGAAGAGGAGGGAATTCTCTCGGAAAAATGTGCCGGGAAAGTCTCTGCTTTGGAAAAGCTATTGGGTGGAAAAAGTTTTCAGAGCACTACTGGTATAGCTCACACCCGCTGGGCAACCCATGGCGAACCAACAGATCTAAATGCCCACCCGCATTTAGATTGCAAAAAACAAATTGCCGTGGTGCATAACGGGATAATAGAAAACTATAGAAGTTTAAAAGAGCTTTTGTCCTCCAAGGGGCATATTTTCACCTCAGACACGGATACAGAGATATTAGCTCACCTGATTGAAGAATATTATGGGGGGGATTTAGTGGAAGCAGTAAGAACCGCTTTATCCCAGGTGGAAGGAACCTATGGCATAGCGGTTATCTGTAAGGAAAATCCTGAAGAAATAGTAGCCGCCAGACATGGCAGCCCTCTGGTTATTGGCAGAGGACAGGGCGAGAATCTGGTTGCCTCAGATTGTTCTGCTATTATCCGACACACTAACCAGGTAGTCTATCTGGAGGATAGGGAGATTGCCCGCATAACCAAAAATGAGTTTTCCATCTCCACCATAAACAAAGTAGAGGTGACTCCCCATGTGCAGGAGGTCTCTTGGTCCCTTGACCAAATAGAAAAGGGAGGTTACTCCCATTTCATGCTGAAAGAGATCAACGAACAGCCTATTACCCTTCAGAATGCTATGCGGGGAAGATTAAACTATGAGGAAGGCACCTCCCGTTTGAATGGTTTGAACCTTCAATATGAAGAGCTCCATAATATAAACCGGATCATACTCTCTGCCTGTGGCACCTCCTGGCATGCAGCCCTGATCGGAGAGTATCTGATTGAGGATTTCGCCTCTATCCCGGTGGAGGTGGAATATGCCTCGGAGTTCAGGTACAGAAGCCCTATAATCCAGGATGGAACGGTTGTTTTTCTGATAAGCCAGTCTGGTGAGACTGCTGACACCTTAGCCGCCTTAAGGGAAGCCAAAAGAAAAGGAGCAACGGTTCTTGGTATCTGCAATGTCGTGGGCTCAACCATTGCCCGGGAGACAGATGGAGGAGTTTATATCCATGCCGGGCCCGAGATCGGAGTTGCCTCCACCAAGGCTTTTACCTCACAGATTACAGTATTGACCCTGCTCGCTTTACTTTTGGGACGGATGAGAAATCTCTCCCTTGAAAAGGGAAGGGAGATAATCGACTCTTTAAAGAAAATCCATCAGCAGGTAGAATTCCTTTTACAGAACGATAATTACATTAAGGAAATCGCTAAAGAGTATTATAAGAAAAATAACTTTCTTTACTTAGGACGAGGGATTAATTATCCCTTAGCTCTGGAAGGGGCTTTGAAGTTAAAGGAAATATCTTACATCCATGCGGAAGGGTATCCTGCAGCCGAGATGAAGCATGGTCCCATTGCCTTAATCGACGAGAATATGCCAGCAGTGGTAATTGCTATAAAGGACAATGTGTATGATAAGGTACTATCAAATATCGAGGAAATCAAGGCCCGGAATGGCAAAGTCATAGCCATTGCCACTGAGGGCGACAGGGAGATCGCAGGAAGAGTCGACCATGTTATCTACATACCTAGCACCTCAGAACAATTAACCCCGCTTTTAACCATCATCCCTTTACAGCTTTTAGCTTACCATATGGCGGTCCTCCGCGGTTGCCATATCGACCAGCCCAGAAACTTAGCCAAGAGTGTTACGGTGGAATAAAAAAGTAGACAACAAACAACATAAAGTAGAGAGGGAGAAACGTAGGGGCGAGGTTTCCTCGCCCAATTTTTTTCAGGGACAGGACATCGTCCTGTCCTTTTATTTTTCTTGTCAGTTGGTAGTCGCAAGCTTTAGCTTGCGATAAAATAACTCACCCTGAATTCCTCTCTTAAAAAGAGAGAGATTTTCGTCTCCCTTATCTTTTTAATAGAAGGGGCCAGAGGATCAGTTCAAAAACGCAGGCTGAAGCCTGCGGCTACGAATTAATCCTTTCGTCCCTTTCAATTTCTCTCAGGGCAAACCTCTATGAGGGAGGGTTCACACTCCCCTTTATCCCCTCCTTACAAAGGAGGGGATAATTTTCTCCCTCTCCTTTAAAAGGAGAGGGCTGGGGAGAGGTTATCTTCCCTCTTCCCGGTTCCATCACATCTTAAATTTCTCTTGTTTTTTCTTTTTTCTGTATTATCTTTAACCGAAATTTTGACGTAGAATAGCATAGTAAAGGAGGAAGAAATTTTGAAAGACAAGATTCATCCGAAATATTATGAAACCACTATTACCTGTGCCTGTGGCAATGTTATACAGACCAGGTCCACAGTAAAAGATATACATGTGGAAATTTGCTCTGCCTGCCATCCCTTTTTCACCGGCAAACAGAAGTTAATAGACAGCGCTGGCCGGGTGGAGCGATTCAGGAGAAAATACGGAAAGAAAGAGAATAAGGAAGAGGATAAAACTAAAGGCAAGTAGCTTTTTTCAAAAGGATTTACTATCTTGTCCCCTTATCAAGGTTAAGAGAGTAAATCCTTTTTTATTTACGAAGAGAACAACTTGCGGATCAGGAACAAAATATAAAACTCCGGGTTTGTTAAAATCTGCTATCCTTTTCTCTGTTCCTCTTCAAGCAGAAGAATGAAATGAACTTTACATATCAGAAAACAGCGTAAATGAATAGGTCAGTAGAAAAAGATATAAACGTCGGTGGGCAGGCGGTTCTCGAAGGGGTGATGATGAGGTCCTCCCAACGAGTCTCCACTGCCGTTCGGAAACAAAGCGGTGAGATCGTGGTAAGGAATGAAGATTATACCCCACTTTCTAAAAAGTACAAACTGCTGAGCATCCCGGTTATTCGGGGGATAATCTCTTTTGTCGAAATGCTGGTAATTGGCATAAGGAGCTTAAATTTCTCTGCGGATGTAGCAGTTGAAGAGTTAGAGGAAAAAGAGGGAAAGAAAAAGAAGAAAAGGAGCCAGGCCAATAGAGGTTTTATGCTGGGTTTGGCTGTGGTCTTAGCCCTGGCGTTGAGCATTTTCATCTTTTTCTTTTTACCCTTATTCTTTTCCAGTTTGCTGAAGATAAAAAAAGAGGCATTAGCCTTTAATTTGGTAGCTGGTGCAATCCGAGTGGCGATGTTTCTACTTTATGTATGGATTATCTCGCGTTTCAAGGATTTTAAAAGAATCTTCGAATATCATGGAGCAGAGCATAAGTCCATTTACGCGTATGAAGCGGGTGAGGAGCTGACCTCGGAAAACATTAGAAAATTTTCCACCAAGCACCCACGTTGCGGTACCAGTTTTATCCTGATAGTGGCTATCTTCGCCATACTGGTCTATTCGGTATCAGATACGACATATACTCTGATCTCCGGAATTTATCCCTCACTTCTTAAGAGATTTTTAATTCATTTCACCCTTTTACCTCTGGTTGCAGGTGGTTCCTATGAGCTTTTAAAACTCTCGGGGAAAACCAGGAATAACCCTATAACCCGGATATTCTCAGCGCCGGGAATCTGGCTACAAAAAATAACCACCCAGGAGCCGGATGATTCACAGCTGGAAGTGGCCATAGCAGCCCTGGAAAATGCGCTGGGTAATACCTTTCCCTCTGTTGAAGAGGATAAAAAGATAGGCGAAAAGATATGATTGATCTCTTGAAAAAAATCGAGGAAAAACATCAGGAATTGACCCAGCTTCTCTCGGACTCTAAGGTCATTAGAGACCAGAATAGGTATAAAAAAATCGCCAGGGAGCAATCAGAGCTATCAGGAATAGTTAAACTCTATTCCGAGCTAAAACAGGTCTCAAAACACATAGAAGAGGATGAAAATATCAAGAACCAATCAGGAGATAAAGAGTTAGTAGAGTTAGCTAAAGCTGAGCTTTTAGATCTTAAGGATAAAAAATATAAATTGGAAAATGAGCTTAAGCTGCTGTTAAATCCATCAGATCCCAACGATAGCAAGGATACAATAGTGGAGATCCGGGCGGGAACCGGTGGTGAGGAAGCAGCACTTTTTACAGCAGATTTATATCGTATGTATATCCGTTATGCCGAGAAAAAAGGTTGGAAAACAGATATTTTAAGCTCCAACCCCACTGGCCGGGGCGGTTTCAAGGAGATTATATTCTCCGTAGAGGGGAACAAGGTTTATAAGAATTTAAAATACGAAAGTGGTGTACACAGGGTGCAGAGGGTTCCCGAAACTGAAGCCTCAGGAAGGATTCACACCTCTGCTTCCTCGGTTGCCATCCTTCCGGAAGCAGAGGAGATAGATATAGAGCTAAACCCGGCAGATCTGAAAATCGATGTTTTCAGGTCCTCAGGCCCAGGTGGGCAATCAGTTAATACTACCGACTCAGCAGTCCGCATAACCCATCTTCCCACCAATACTGTGGTTACCTGCCAGGACGAGAAATCACAATTAAAAAACAAAAACAAAGCTTTAATAGTATTGAGAGCCAGGCTTCTGGATAACGCTCACAGGGAACAGGAAGAAAAAATAGCGAAGGAGAGAAAGTCGATGGTTAAAACCGGGGACCGGTCAGAGAAGATAAGAACCTACAATTTCCCTCAAAACCGTATTACTGATCACCGCATCGGCTTAACCCTGCACCGTCTGGAGGAGATTCTAAATGGTGATCTGGATGAGATCATCGAATCCCTTGAAAAAAAGGAGCAGGAACAGAACTTGAGTAATGAAAATGTCTTAAAGCAATGAGAAAAGAATGAGATATCTTAAATTTATTTTGGCTATTGTCCTGACTTTGCTTTTACTCGTAATTGCCCGCAAGATGTCCTCCCGGGAGCCTGAATTAATAGAGGTCACTGATAGCCAGATAAAACTATCCCATACTACCGTAACTGAGAAGGTCGGTCCGGGAGAGGTCCGAATTGAAGCAAAGCTTACAGCTCCGGAGTCTCTTGATAAGTATATCTTGAACCTTTATTACAAAATTGGAAAGGAAAGTGCAGAATATGCCCGCACAAAAATGGTGTTGGCCACAGGAACTCTTGACCGGTTTTCTGCTAATCTTCCTTCTCTGCCAAAAGGTAAAAGGATTTATTACTATCTTTCTTTAACAGATAGCCAGGGCAAAACGATTTTAACTTTGCCTGAGAAGATCAACCTTTTGAATGATCCCCTTTTAGTCAAATTCAAAGGAAAGGTAGCTGCTCCCATTTTAGCTGCTCATATCTGGGCAATGTTTGGCTCGATCTTTTTTGTTTTCTTGGTTTTATTTTATTCTTTGCAGATACTGAAAGGCAAGGACTCTCTTAGGAATCTATCTATCTCTACTATGTTAGTCACCATATTATCCTTCCTGGGAGGAGTTCCCCTGGGAATTCTGGTTACCAATCAAACCTTTGGAGAGATTTGGGGAGGTTTTCCTGTTTTCACAGATATAACTGATACCAAGACTTCAATTTTAATATTCTACTGGGTTATTCTTTTGTTCTTGATGAAAGGCTCAGCCTTTAAAAAAGATAAAATCCTAAACCTTCTAAAAGATAAAACCCTTGCTTTTTTTGGAATACTGGGTTTTCTTTTAACCTTGATGATTTACCTGATACCACACAGCATATGATGGAATTCAAAAAAGCAGCAGATATTGCTATAAATACTGCCCGATCAAAAGGCGCAGGTTATGTGGATATAAGAATAGTTGATATCGAGGACGAGAACCTGTCAGTTAAAAATGGTGCACCAGAACTGATGGATAAAAACAGCTCTTTTGGCTTCGGGATAAGGGTTATCGCAAACGGTGCCTGGGGTTTTGCTTCCTCCCCGGATCTGGCTGAAGAAACTCTAAAAAAGACTGCTGAGCTTTCAGTTAAAATTGCCAAAGCTTCTGCCCGGCTGAAGCCAAAAGATTTAAGCTTAGCTCCGATGAATAAAGTTGTAGATTCTTATAAGACTCCAGTGGAAATAGACCCCCTCACTATCCCTCTGAAGGAGAAGTTAGATTATCTTTTCCATTTAGATGAATTGCTGAGAAAAACAGAAGGGCTAACCTCAACCTCTGCCTTTATGAGCTTCAGGAAACAAACTATCTATTTTGCCAGCTCAGAGGGGTCAGAGATTGAACAAAGCTTAATCCACAGCGGTGCTGGAATAGAAGCAACTCAGATGAAATCCAGAAGAGAAATGGGACAAAGGTCATATCCCAATTCAAGCGGGCAATATGAGTCTAAAGGTTATGAGTTAATTAAAGAGCTCAAATTCGAGGAGAACTGTGAAAAAGTCGCCCAAGAGGCTAAAGCGCTACTTTC
>JAOUFL010000015.1 GCA_029858245.1 Candidatus Zixiibacteriota bacterium | reverse complement strand
TTCTATTCCATAAGTATAAACTTTCTTTTTCTCCTTTTTCGCCCTCTCAGAAAGATACGGGTCATCTGCGTTTAATACTATCAATCCTTTTTCATTCATATTCTCCATCAGCTCGAATTTAGCCTGAGAGATTTTCTCTAAGGAAATCATATATTCCAGGTGAGCTGGTCCGATGTTGGTTATCAATCCTAAATCTGGTTCCACGATTTTTGTTAAAATCCCGATCTCCCCTGGTTGATTCATTCCCAGTTCCAAAACTAAAACCTCAGTTTCCGTAGTTAACCTCAACAGGGTTAAAGGAACTCCAATTTGATTATTGTAACTCTTCTCTGAACGAAGTACCTTGTATCTTTTAGAGAGAACCAGAGCGATCATCTCCTTGGTAGTGGTTTTGCCATTAGTTCCGGTTACACCTATTACTTTGAGTTTAAACTTATCCCGGTACCATTTGGCTATTTCCTGAAGGGCAGTTCTGGTATCATCAACCAGAATTGCCCTTATCCCTTTGGTGGAAGAGAAAAGATAATTTAATTTTTCTGATACTCTGCTTTTACTCAGAACTACACAGGATGAACCTTTAGCTACAGCTTCTTCCATAAAATCATGTCCGTTAAATCTATCCCCTTTAATGGCGATAAAAAGATTTTGTGGTACTATATCGCGTGAATCGATAGATACACCTCTTGTTAGAAAATCCTCTGATGGAACGTCTGGAAAAGGCTTCCCCTTAACTATCTCAAGAAGCTCTCTATATTTTAGTTCTATCATAAACAAAACCTGAGCTTTTCAGCTCTTTTTCAATAATCTCCCTTTCACAGAAATAGAACTTCTCTTTACCTATTAGTTGATAATCCTCATGACCTTTACCGGCTAATACCACAATATCATCTTTCTCTGCTTTTCTTAAAGCATAAACTATGGCTTCTTTCCTGTCCAGGATAACTTTTACCCTGGACTTATCCACTACCCCGGCTAAAATCTGCTGTATTATTTTCTTCGGATCTTCACTTCTCGGATTATCTGTGGTCAGTAATACTAAATCTGCAAATTGATCGGCTATTCTCCCCATAATAGGTCTTTTGCTTTTGTCCCTGTCCCCCCCGCAACCAAACAGGAAGATTATCCTACCTTTTGCTATCTCCTTTGCAGTTCTTAGCAGATTCTCAAAGGCAAATGGGGTATGGGCATAATCAATAATTACCTTAAAATCCTGCCCTAAATCCACCTGCTCTAATCTACCTTTGACCCCTTTAAAGTTATCTAACCCCTCTTTTATCTTCTCTAAACCTGTTCCGGTAACAAAAGCTGCTGCAGTAGAGGCTAATGCATTATATATATTTACCTCGCCCGAGAGCTTCAATTCCAGATTCATACACCCCCCGGGTGTAGAAATCTCAAGCTTGTACCCTGAAGCACCAGGGGAATATTTCTTCAGGTGAAAATCTGCCTTCTGATTGTCAAAAGAATAGGTTACATTTTTTCCTCTGGTTATCTGATAAAAATATTTCCATTCAGGATCATCAATATTTATCACGGAATAAGCTTCCTTTTTCAAATTTTGAAATAAAATTCCCTTAGCTTCTTTATAGGATTCCATATTTTTATGAAAATCAAGGTGCTCAGGATTCAAATTTGTAAAAACCGCCGCATCAAAATCTACCATTTTAACTCTGTCTAGGACTAGAGCGTGCGAGGAAACTTCTATCGCAACACAACTGACGTTTTCACTGACCATCTCAGAGAACATCTTCTGTAGATCAAGTGATTCCGGGGTGGTGTTAAGAGCTGAAATTTTTCTTTTTATTATATAGTGAGCTACGGTTCCGATAAGACCTGTTTTTTTGTCATCCTTTTCCCAGATTGATCTCAACATGTGGGTAACAGTAGTTTTGCCATTAGTCCCGGTAACTCCGATAACCTTCATTTTTGTAGAAGGGTTACCAAAATATGAAGCGGACATATGTGCCATGGCTTCTCTGCTGTTTTTCACTATAATCTTTGCTTTTAAAGGATAATTACCATTTTTTTCCAGAACACAGGCTGAAGCTCCCTTTTCTATGGCTGAATTTATAAATATATGCCCATCCTGTTCGAAGCCGGATATGGCAAAGAAAAGATCGCTTTTCTCAACTTTTCTGGAATCATATTCTAATTTATTAATATCAATATTAATATCACCGTAAGCTTCCCTTTCTTTCAAAAGATCTACAAGAGCCTTTAATTTAATCACTTAAACTGCACTCCAGAAAACAGGTTTTTCCTTGAGAAAGCATATTACCCGGTAAAGGATGTTGTTTCCTCACCACACCACTTCCCCTGATCTCTGACACTATAGAATAAGAGCTTAAAAGCTTGATAGCTTCTCGAGCAGTAAGACCTACTACACTGGGCATAATCTTTCTTCCATCATTTTTCTCGTTGATTTCGTTCATAGATACGCCTACCACTTCAACCTCATTATCCTTTTTTTCCGTTCGGGAAATAGAGTTATTGACTTTCGAATCTAATTTTTTTCGAAATTTACTATCGTAGACTTTTTCCTGTTTTGTTGCAACTGCAAAAGAAAAGTCTGTTTTTTCAAGCTCATTAGCTAATAACAGGTTCTGGGAAGGTATGATCCTCTGGGTTATCCTTCTGAAAGCTGGAGCAGCTGTCTGGCTGCCATAATAAAGACCTTTTGGTGAATCCAGAATTACCAACCCTACGATTTGTGGATCTTCTGCAGGAAAAAATCCAACAAAAGATGCCATATATTTACCTCTCTCGTAACCTCTCTTTCCAATTTTTGTTTTTTGAGCAGTTCCTGTTTTCCCGGCTATGTTAACACCCTCGATCTGTACTTCTATCCCCGTTCCATCGGAAACCACCCCCCTTAAGAACTCGGTAAGGATACGTGAGGTTTGAGGTTTCAATGCCCTTTTTACCACTATGGGGTGAAATTCTTGAATGATTTTACCCTCTTCGTCAAGAACAGCTTTTACCACATAAGGTTTAAGAAGAAGTCCCCCGTTGGCTACGGCAGCGTAGGCAGTGATAAGCTGCAGGGGAGTTACTGATACTCCGTATCCCATAGCGAAAGTTGCCAGGGAAATGTCAGACCATCTCTTGTCCGGAGAAGACAAAACTCCCCTTACCTCACCTGGTAGATCTATACCTGTTTTCTCGCCAAATCCAAGCTTTTTAGCATACTCAAAAAGACCTTTCTCCCCAACTTCAATGGCAACTTTTGCCATACCGATGTTACTGGAAAAAACCACGCATTCCTTAAAAGTGAGCCAGCCGTATTCCTTAATGTCACGTAATACTTTCTTGCCTATTTTATAACATCCAAGCTCTGCATAAATAGAGTCTTCGGGGTTTTTAATCCCCTTTTCCAATGCTGCTGCAGCTGTAATTATTTTAAATGTGGAGCCGGGTTCGAAAACATCAGCAACCAGTTTATTCTTTAATCTCAGCTCAGAATATCTACCCCCGGAGTTTTCTTGTGAAAGAAAAGACATGGCTAAGATCTCTCCTGTATTGGGATTCATAAAGATACCTGAACCTGCTTGAGAATTCGTTACTTTTATGGTATTTTTGAGCTCCTCCTCTAATTTAGCCTGCAGATCCAGATCAATAGTTAAAACCAGGCTCTTTCCACTCTGGGGATATGAGAGAGGAGACTCCTTTATCTGATATGAATTCCCCCAGCCGTCTTTTTGAAAAATTCCTCTCCCGTCCTGCCCACTCAAAAGATGATCATACTGATATTCTATTCCTGCTAATCCTTTATTATCGATATCCGCAAAACCGATAATGTCACAGGCTAAAGGATAATATGGATAACTCCTTTTAGTTTCTTCCTGGGTATATACTCCATCTAAATTCCATTTCTTTATTTTCTCAGCTTCCTCGCTCTCACACTTCCTTTTAAGCCAGACAAACTTTTTTCCTTTCAGGCTGAGAGAACTTTTTATTTTCTCATAACTTTTGTCAGTTAATCCTGAGATTTTTTTAGCTACCAGATCCTTACGGGAGATACTGTAAGGTACCCCAAAAAAAGATTCTGAGGGAAGATTAAAAGCTAATATATTTAAATTGCGATCATAGACTACTCCCCTTTTACCTTCTAATTTCAAACAAACTTCCTGCTGTTTTATGGCTATCCTCTGGATATACCCGCTTCTGAGTACCTGCAGATCAAATACACGTAAAAATACCGCCAGTGTAAAGAAAATACTACAAATAAAAAGTATAGTACTTCTTCTTTTGATCTCTAACTTTTTTTTAGAGGTCATGTTTGATCTCTTTAGCCTGAACTCCACTTTCCATGAAGGGATTTATTTTCCTGCCTATCTTTTTCAGTTTTACCCACAGATTGCCTGGCAGGTCTGGTCTGTTTATTTTTTCCACATCCACATAGACGATTTGCTCTCGACCGGGGTAGATTAGTCCCAGTTTTTCCTGAGCGATCTTCTCTATTCTCTCTATAGAGGAAAGCCCTGTTCTTTCCAGGTTTAAGTATTTATATTTTTTTTCCTCTGCAGCCAGGAGTATCTTAAGGTCTTCTGTTTCCTTTAAAATTCTTATAACTGTTATCCTCTGCCACACCAGAAGGATCAATAGAAAGATTATAACAAAAAGACCAAATAAGAAATTTCTATTTGAATGTTGTCTCAACTTCATCTGTGGCCGGTAAAAAAATCTTGCATCAGTCAAGATAGTTCCTCTGCTGAATTGCTTTAAACTATTTTCTCTGCTGCCCGGAGTTTTGCACTTCTGGCTTTAGGGTTTTCAATGATCTCGCTAACCTCCGCTGTTATAGGTTTGCGAGTCAAAATCATTAAACTCTTTTTACCTCCGCAGACACAAACTGGATACCCGGGAGGACACACACATCCTCTGGCAAGCATATTAAATTTCTCTTTAACCATTCGATCCTCTAAAGAATGATAGGATAGCACGCAAATTCTACCATTCGCAGCCAGTGCCTTAATCCCATTTTCCAAGCCTTCCTTCAATTCAATCAGCTCTGTGTTAACTTCGATCCGTAATGCTTGAAAAACCCGTGAAAGTGTCTTAATCTCATCATTTTTAGTTCTTAAAATACTCTGGATAATATCTTTCAATTCCTTTGTTGTATCAATCTTTTTTACCTTTCTATTTTGTACAATCGCCTGAGCTATCCTGGAGGAATACCTCTCCTCACCGTAATCCCTGAAGATTTTCTTTAGTCTTTCAAAAGGATACCCATTAACCACTTGCAAGGCACTTTTTACTTCTTTCTGGTCAAACCTCATATCCAGGGGACCTTTCAATGAATAGCTAAAACCTCTTTCAGCCTTTTCCAGTTGATAGGAGGAAAGACCCAAGTCTAAAAGTAATCCTTTTATACTTTCTAAACTCAGTCTTTTTAAAATCTCGGGAAGCTGGATATAACTCTGATGGAAAAATATTACCTTCTTCCCAAACCTCCTCAACCTTTGCTCTGAAATCTTTAAAGAATCTTCGTCTTTATCTATTCCTATAAGTTTACCATTCTCATTCAGTTCCCTTAGAATTCTCTCAGCATGTCCTCCCGTTCCTATAGTAGCATCAACATATATTCCTGATTTATCTGTAATAAGAAACTCTATTACCCTTTCCAGGAGGACTGGTTTATGCCAGACCTCCTCATCCTTCAATTTCCTCAACTATCTCCTCTATGGTTTTATCACCTGACTTAACGTAATCCTGGAAAGTATCAGGGTTCCAGAGCTCAAGACGGTCTATCATTCTTACAATTAAAATTTCCTTCTTTATCTTTGCATACTCTAAAAGTTCCTGGGGTACTATGATTCTTCCTTGCTTATCCAGTTTGGATTCACTGGCATTGGAGAATAGAAAGCGCTGGTAGCGTCTTATATCTTTTTTATTTGAATGGAGATTTCTCAGTCTCTCTAATAGTCTTTCCCATTCATCCATTGGGTAAACTGCAAGACACCCCTCCAGTCCTACAGTTACCATATAAGTATCGTACAGTGTAGAACTATTTGTTTTTCTATATTTTGCCGGTAGGTTTACTCTGCCCTTATGATCAACTGAATATCTATAAGAATTATTTAAAAAGGTCATTCTGATTTATTTTCAAAGGTTATCCACCACTTTTCCCCACAACCTCCCACCAAAATTAGAGATTAAGTTATTACTTGTCAAGGAAAAAATAAAAAATTTTTAAAATTTTTTATTTTTATCTATTGGTTAGCTCCCACAATATATGGGATTAATCCTACAACATCTTGATTTAATTTTTTAGACATTATTAACTCGAAAATATAACTGCTTCTCCTGAAACAGAATATGGAACGCATAAAAAAATTAAACCACTTCTCAAAGTGGCAAATTTTTTGCGATTTCCCTTTTGATTTATAAATAATTATCAGATGAGGGGGATATTTTTGATCAGAAAGTCTTTATTAATCTGGGTAATCTGGATAATACTAACCGGTTTGTCATTTTCTCAGGTAGTTTATGAGGAAAATTTCTCTAAGGATGAGCTTAACTTCTACAAAAAAGATAATTTTGATTACATTGAGCTAACAGATTGTGATAATATAGAAGAACAGGGAAAACCCCGGCTGCCTTTTAAAATTGTCAATCTTTTATTACCCGAGAATGTAGAACTTGATACTATCGTTTGTGAAGTCGAAACTCAAGTTTTACCCGGTAATTTCATAATTTATCCTGCTCAGAGAAAACAAAAGACTGATGGAGAACTAACTGATGACCTTTTTGAGCTGGACAGCTCAATTTATCTCTCTAATAATTACTACCCGAAAAATCAATTTAATATCATTAATCATGGTTATATGCATGGGAATTCTATCCTGAGTTTAGCCTTATACCCCTTAAGATACTTGCCAGATTCACATTCTCTAATTCTTTATAATAAAATCAAACTTACAATTTTTTTGAAACCAGGTTCTGGCTTGTACTCAAAAACGGATTATACAGATAATTACGGATTTTGTGATGTTTTCCTTTCGAATTTCCTTTCCAATCCTGAAAAGCTCTCCCGGGATGTGGGTAAATACAAAACAACAATCTCAGATCAGCCTTTATATTTGATTATCACTTCAGAGGAACTGAGAAGCTCATTTTACCCTCTCCTTGAATGGAAAACCCGAAAAGGTTTGAATGCTTCAATAGTTACCATTGATAGCATAGTGAATAGTTATAATGGAATAGATGTACAGGAAAGAATCAGAAATTTTCTCGTGCAGGCTTATTCACAGAGCGTTTTATGGGTTCTGATCGGGGGAGATGGAGAGATTTTACCTTTCAGGTATGTCTATCATTCAAATATATCCTCTGCTGTCCCTCTTGCTAATCAACAAATCTGCGATCTTTATTATGCGGATCTGGATGGCGAATGGGATAAAGACTTAGATGGAGTTTATGGTGAGCCGACTGATGATTCTCCTGATATCTATCCTGAGCTTTTTGTGGGTAGAGCACCGGTAAAATCCAGAGAAGAAGCAGAAATCCTTGTTCGAAAAATAATTAATTATGAGAAAAACCCGGGCTCAGGGGATTATTCATTTATCAAAAAAGCTTTATGGATAAGCTCTGACCAGTTGAGGGATTGGGAAACCGTTGGCCAGCATACTCTGGTTTCCCGGGAAGTTGCCCCGAGTTTCTACCAGGACCTTCAGACTTTAGTTGAATCACCCACAGGAAATGCCGAGAACCCAACAAGTCCTACAGGTTCAAAATGCATAGAGACAATGAATCAGGGATGGGGAATAATCGGAGTATTAGCCCATGGAAAGTCGAATGGATTTGTAGCCAGCTCAAATTTTCTTAATGAATGGCCCAAAACCTATGTATATTCCGATTCGGGCAATGAAGATGGAAACGGACATCTCAATAATTTAAATGATAGCAGTAACTTAGGACTATTATATTCTATCTCCTGCAATCAAACTGCCTTGGATGTGGAAATCGAACCTGCCTTAGGAACACCACCTTGCATTGGAAAAAGATTTTTAACCATAAAAGATAAAGGTACAGTTGCCTTTCTGGGGTATTCCCGCTGGGGTTGGGTTTCTTCTTCTTACAAGTTAGCTTCTGCATTTATGAAAAGTCTTTTTAACTCTGAATATGGATATCATATAGGGGTTGCTGAAGCATTGTCAAAAACGACTTATCCACAATACAGGGACCTGAACTATGGACATAATCTACTGGGCGATCCAGAAATGCAAATCTGGACTGAGATTCCAGCTCCAATTGCGATAAATTCCCCTTCGGAAAAAATTTTGAATGATTCAGTTATGTATATCGAAGCTACATCAAATCAGATGCCTTTAGCTGAAGCTAAAATCACACTTAGCTATAAAGACACTCTGTTTTTTCTTGGTTTTTCAGATATGGAAGGCAAATTATCCATTCCCCTTTATAATATAAGACCTGGTGAGTTTAACCTGACTGTGACCAAGCCTAACTTTTTACCTTATGAGGAGATATTCAAACTTAATTCCACTTCCTTTGTAACGGAAAAAGAGGAAAAACCAGCTTTGAATTTCACACTGGGACAGAACTATCCCAATCCATTTAACCCTTTCACTACTATACCTTTCTGCATTAATAGTTCTCAGCTATCGGTTAATAGACTCATTCCCACAACCCTGATAATATACAATATCCTCGGACAGAGGGTAAAGACTTTAGTGGACGAAGAAATGCAGTCAGGACCTCATCAGGTCATCTGGGATGGAAAAAATGAAAATGGAAATGAGGTCTCTTCTGGAATTTACTTTTACCAGCTCAAGGCAGGATATTATAAAGAAACAAAAAAACTGACCTTAGTCAGATAAAGCTTTTTAAAAAAGCTGTTACCCTCTAATTATCCCCCTCCATCGTTTCAGATATCTGTTTATATTAAAAGAATTGGTTTTCAAATGAGAACCATAACTATTTAGCAATTTTTAGTTGACAATAAGTTATATTTTAATTTAAATATTAAGGTCTCTCTTTGAGTTAGCCTGACAAGCAAAACAATTTAACATTACAGCGTAAGCGCATGCATTTAGCTTATAATAAACATATTGTCGCAGATTTATAAGGTTTATGGTCTATCGGAGATTAGATATAAACGACAAAAAAACTCTTATAACAAACTCACCCTAAATCCCTCTCTTAAAAAGAGAGGGACTTTTTCCCTTCTCTTGTTAAGTCGAAGATCTCGCTGGAAGCGGGAAGAAGGGCCAGGGGATGAGTTCGATAACTGAGCGTAATATGTTATGATTAACAAGATAATATCCCATTACAAAATCTTAGAAAAGTTAGGGGAAGGCGGGATGGGTGTGGTCTATAAAGCAGAGGACACCAAGTTAGATAGAACAGTGGCTTTAAAGTTTCTGCCAAAACATCTTTTGTGTGATAATGAAGCTAAAATTCGATTTGAGCATGAAGCCAAAACTGCATCTTCTTTGAACCATCCCAACATTACTACCATACACGAAATAGATGAGATAGAAGGTGAATGTTTTATAGCAATGGAATATGTTGAAGGCAAATCACTCAAGGAGCTTTTAAAAGAAAAAACTTTCTCCCAAAAGGAGGTATTAGACATAGGCATCCAGATTTGTGAAGGTTTGACAATAGCCCATGAGAAAGGGATAGTACACAGGGATATAAAATCTGACAATATAATGCTTACCTCCAGAGGACAGGTAAAGATAATGGATTTTGGTCTGGCCAAGCTCAGAGGAGTATCCAAAGTAACTAAAACAGGTTCAACTTTAGGCACAGTTGCCTATATGTCTCCAGAGCAAGCACGGGGAGAGGAAGTTGATGCCCGGACCGACATCTGGTCGCTGGGAGCGGTGCTGTACGAAATGATCACAGGACGACTCCCCTTCCCCGGAGACTACGAGCAGGCGATTGTTTATCGGATCCTCAATGAAGATCCAGAGCCAATCACAAGTCTGCGGTCGAATGTGCCGATGGAGTTGGAGCGGATTGTGAAGAAGGCGATGCAGAAAGATAGCTCGCTACGTTATGGCACAATGAGCCAGATCCTTGAAGACGTCACGAAGTTGAAGCCGTCTGCGGCTGTGGAAGTCCGGCCTCTCAGCCTCAAGGCAATAATGAGTAGTCTCAAGCGTCCAGCCGTCGCCGTGCCCGTAGTTCTCGTTCTACTCGGTATAGGACTTCTTGCTTATTGGTATATGGATCGCAACGCAAGAATTCGCTGGGCGCGAGAAGAAGCACTACCGGAGATCGATCGGCTGGTCGGTGAGAGCAAATGGGCGAGTGCCTACTTTCTTGCAAGGCAGATTGAAGACTTTGTTGCCGACGATCCTTTGTTCGTTAAACTTCGACCGATGTATTCGGCTCGCGGGTTAATCAGAACGGAACCTTCGGGCGCAGAGATTCTCATCTCTGAGTATGGCACTCACCCCGAAAATTGGATCTCATTAGGTTCGACGCCGACTGATACGATCTTTCTGCCACGCGGCCTTTGGAGATTGAAGCTCCAGAAGCAAGGGTTCAATACGTTTGATGGGGCACCCTTTGTCGAACTGGTTAACCAGACAGTAATCAAGCTCGATTCGACTGGATCGATACCTGACAACATGGTGCGAGTGCTTGGGGGGAAATATATCTTAAACATACCAGGGCTCGATCATCTTGACTTAGTTCAGGTTGGGGAATACTTGATTGATAGGTTTGAAACTACGAATAAGGAGTTCAAAGAATTCATAGATGAAGGAGGATATCAGAAGAAAGAGTATTGGAAGCACCCGTTTGTCAAGAACGGGCGGACTCTGACGCGGGAGGAAGCGATGAAAGAATTTCTCGATGCCACTGGTAGACCGGGTCCTGCGACGTGGGAACTGGCAACATATCCAGAGGGCAAGGGAGATTATCCTGTCGGAGGGATTAGCTGGTATGAAGCGGCAGCATATGTTGAGTTCAGAGGGAAAAGCTTGCCTACGGCCTACCATTGGAATGTCGCAGCCGAGACACGGGGAAGTTCATTCATCATTCCATTGAGTAACTTCGAAAATAAAGGGCCTGCCCCAGTTGGGAAATATCAAGGCATAAGTCCCTTTGGGCCTAACGATATGGCCGGCAATGTTCGAGAGTGGTGCTTTAATCAGAGTGGAAATCAACGATGCATCCTCGGAGGTGGATGGAACGATCAACCGTACATGTTTACTGACTTCTATGCCCAACCACCATTCGATCGCTCACCGACCAACGGAGTGCGCTGTATTAAAATCGTAGAACCAGAGAAGACCGCTTCTGCTGCATATGCGTCCATTGAAATGCCCTCTAGAGACTTTCTCAAAGAAAAGCTGGTGCCGGATCCTGTCTTTAAGATCTACCTTTCGATGTACAAGTATGATCGCACTCCATTGAATGAAAAGATAGAATCGGTAGACACGACCTTAGATTGGATTATGCAAAAAATTAGCATAGATGCAGCTTATGGCGGGGAACGGTTGATGGCCTTTCTCTTTCTTCCACGGACTGGAAAACCACCATATCAGGTGGTAGTCTATTTCCCCGGTTCTAATGCACTTCACACTCGTTCAAGTCGCTTTCTGGAGTTCCATGCAATTGACTTTATCATCAAGAGTGGTCGTGCGGTTATGTATCCCATTTACAAAGGCACGTACGAGAGAGGCAGCGCATTAAACTCCGACTACCCCAGTGAAACAAGCTTGTGGAAAGATCATGTCATTGCCTGGGGGAAAGATATTGGACGATCTATCGATTATCTAGAAACGCGTCCTGACATCGATTCGGACAAGCTGTCTTACTATGGAGTGAGTTGGGGTGCTGCTATGGGGGCGATAATGCCCGCAGTTGAGCAACGATTCAAAGTCTGCGTACTCTATGTTGCTGGATTGAATTTCCAGCGAGCGTTACCTGAAGTGGATGGCATCAACTTCATCTCCCGGATCAAAATACCGGTACTCATGCTTAATGGGAAATATGATCACTTCTTTCCAGTCGAGACATCCCAGAAACCAATGTTTACCCTCTTGGGCACGCCACCTGAGCACAAGAAATATGTACTTTATGAGACGGGACATTTTGTGCCACGCAATCAGCTTATCAAAGAATCGCTCGACTGGTTGGATAAATATCTGGGATCTGTGCGATAAAAATAAGTCTGGAAAGGTCATAACATGTTAGGTAAAACAATTTCTCATTACAGAATCTTAGAAAAGCTTGGTGAGGGTGGGATGTCCCAAAACTTCCTACGAGCGTTTTTTCAGCGAGTGGTTGCAGTTTTGAGGATCCCGCTGAAGCGAAGCGAAAGCGGGAGGTGTGATCTATGATTGGACGGACGATCTCACATTATAGAATTCTGGAAAAGTTAGGGGAAGGCGGGATGGGTGTGGTCTATAAAGCAGAGGACACCAAACTCAAACGCACCGTGGCTTTGAAATTTCTGCCTCCTCACATCTCCGAAAGCGGAGAAGAAAAAGAACGCTTCATCCACGAAGCACAGTCTGCTTCTGCTTTAAACCATCCTAACATTACCACTATCCACGAGATCGATGAATTTGAAGGACAGATGTTTATAGTGATGGAATATTGCGAGGGAAGAACCCTAAAGCAGATAATAGGAAAAGAGACACTTTCCATAAAGAAGGTATTAGACATCGGGATTCAGGTATGTGAAGGTTTGAATGCGGCTCACAAGAAGGAGATAGTGCATCGTGACATAAAATCAGATAACATAATGGTCACTAAAGAGGGGCAGGTAAAGATAATGGACTTTGGTTTGGCAAAGCTGAAAGGAGCTACCAAGCTGACCAAGACACGCTCAACGCTGGGTACTGCTGCCTATATGTCTCCTGAGCAGGCACAAGGAGAGGAAGTGGATTCGAGAAGTGATATTTTCTCTTTTGGTGTAGTTTTATACGAACTTTTGACCGGGAAATTACCTTTTGAGGGAGAACATCATGCCGCAATAATTTATTCCATTATTAATGAAGAACCACAACCAATAGCCCGGTTCAACAATCAGGTTTCAGCCAAGTTAGAGGATATGGTTTTTAAAGCTTTAGCTAAAGACAAAGAAGAAAGATATCAACATATAGATGATTTGCTTGCAGATTTAAGAAGAGAAAGAAAGAGTTTTGATTACGTAAAGACCGGTCAGATTCCTAAAGAGGTAATAGTACCTAAGCCCAAGAGGAAGGTTCTTCCGATTGCAATTCCTGCATCAGTTGTTGTCATCCTGGTTTTGCTCTTCTTGATTCTCAAACCTTTCAAATTTGAGGTAGCTCCAGAAAAAGGGGCAATAGCTAAAGAGAACTCTTTGGCTATAATGTATTTTGAGAATATGGTAGACCCTGAAGATAATGATAGAACTGCACAGATGATAACAGCTCTTTTGATATCAGACCTTTCTGAATCACAATATATGCAGGTAGTAAGTAGGCAAAGACTATATGATATTTTAAAGCTTTTAGGCAAAGAAGACTTGAAGGTAATAGATAAGACCGTTGCTTCAGAGGTTGCTCAAAAAGCTGGAGTGAAATGGATTTTGACCGGAAACATACTCCAGACTGAGCCGAATATAGTTTTGACCTCGGATATATCCGAAACCACAACTGGAGAGATTTTAGCTACACAACGCATTACTGGAGAAAAAGAAGAAGACCTTTTCTCAGTAGTTGACAAGTTGAGTGTGCAGATAAAAGACGACTTAGCCCTACCTGAAGAGGCGAAAAAGGAGCTTGATAGACCCATAGCAGATGTCACAACCCATTCACAAGAAGCATATCGTTACTATCTTGAAGGAGTTGATTATTATAATAAAGTTTATGACACAGAGTCTGAGAAAAGCTTTAGGAAGGCTTTAGAGTTTGACTCCACCTTTGCAATGGCATATTACTGGCTGGGTTATTTAACGACTGGCACAGAGCGAAAGGAAATTATAGGCAAAGCAGTAAAATACTCAAATAAAGTCAGCTGGAAGGAAAAGCGATGGATAAACAGTGCTGCTGCAAGCTATGAAATGAATTGGCTCCGGCTTATTGAAGAATTAAAAAGAATAGTAGAACGCTATCCAGAAGAGGAAGAGGCATTTTACTCATTAGGGATAGCTTATTTTTATCGATTGCGAGATTATGAGGAAGCTGTTCACTACTTTAATAAAGCCATTGAGATAGACCCTCTCTATAAGGACCCATATAACGACCTTGCTTATACCTACAATGCAATAGGTGATTTTGAAAAATCTATCTGGGCTATAAACCAATACATATCCTTAGCACCGGATGAAGCCAATCCCTATGATTCAAGGGGTGACTTGTATGCTTGGAACGGCAAGATAGAGAAAGCGGTTGAGTCTTACAAAAAAGCTTTAGAGATAAAACCGGATTTCTATATATCACTGGAGAAACTGGGGCATATGTATCTTTTCAAAAGGGAGTACGCTAAGGCTGAGAGTAGTTACAAGGAAATTGCAAGCAGCAGTGAGAAAAGAACACGGTCGAATGGTAGGGCTTATCTGGCTTTAATTCCTATCTATAAAGGAAAGTTCGAAGAAGCGCTAACGGTTTTGGATAATGGCATTGCAGCAGACAAAATGGAGCAAGTAGAAAGAGGGTCGATTGCACTTAAAAACTCATTAAAGATGTATATCTATAAACAGAAGCAAGATTTGAACAGAGCTTTAAATGAATCTGAAATTAGTATGAAAATCTATGGTGAGGATTACCCTGATGATATTAACTATGAACGAGCCGACTATGCAGTGATTTTAGCAGAGAATAAAGATTTTGAAAAAGCCGAAGAAGTAGTAGAGGAATTAAAAAGGGATATAAAAGAGAAGGATCAGACTCAGATTGGTAGTTACTGGTGGGCTATTGGATCTATCGAGTTGGCAAGAGGCAATTTCGACGCATCAATACGAAGCTTTGAAAAAGCAGCCCAAGGAAACAAACATTTTGGGATACTCTATTTGCTTGCCAGAGCTTATCTGGAAGCAGGTAGGCTGGGAGAGGCGGTAGCTGAGTTTGAGAAAGCACTTTCAAGGTATGATGTTTCAAGGTATTCGTATGCAATTTGGGCAGTGAAGGCATATTACCTGTTGGGCTTAGCTTATGAGAAATCGGGCTGGAACAAAAAAGCTATAGAGAAGTATGAGGAATTTCTTGATATCTGGAAGAATGCTGACCCGGGAATACCAGAAGTTGAGGATGCGAAGGAAAGACTGAAGAAATTAAAAAGTAAACAGTAGGAAGTAGACAGCATATAGGTAAAAAATCTCTTGTGAAACAGAGTAATTATAGCATATCCGCACAAAAATAAGGAAAGTAAAATGAGAAATAAAACCGCAACTGGTATACTGCTAATATCAGTTCTGTTTTTTGTAACTCTCTCGCTGGCGTACGAAGATCAAGTCATCAAGGGTGTCTGGATGGGCACCCTGAAATTTACCGGGACAGAGCTTAGAGTCTTGTTCAAGATATTAAAAACTCCGGATGGCAAACTGACTGCCACACTTGATAGTCCAGACCAGGGAGCCAAAGACATACCTGTGGAGGAAGTTATTTTCCAGAATGGTCACCTGCGTCTTGATGTTAAGTCCATCAATGGGATTTTCGAAGGTGATATCAAAGAAGACAGGACAACGATCGAAGGTCAGTGGAGTCAGGGTGGAGTTTCGATACCTCTTGTTCTAAAGCGATCCGACAAAGCACCTGAGGTTCTAAGACCCCAGGAGCCAAAACCTCCTTATCCTTATAAGGAGAAAGAAGTCTTGTACGAGAACAAAACAGCTGGGATTAAAATTGCAGGCACTTTAACCTTACCACGTTCTGAAGGACCCTTTGTGGCAGCCCTGCTAATTACCGGTTCCGGACCGCAAGACCGTGATGAAGCCGTGTTCGGTCATCGTCCTTTCCTGGTGCTGGCAGATTACTTGACTCGCCGCGGTATTGCTGTGCTCCGGGTGGATGATCGTGGCATAGGTAAATCTACTGGCAGTTTTGCCACAGCTACCAGCGAAGACTTTGCAGACGACGTGCTCAAAGGAGTCGAGTATCTCAAAAGCCTCAAGGAGGTTAATCCAAAACAAATTGGGCTTATCGGACACAGCGAAGGGGGCTATCTTGCCCCCATGGCAGCAACCCAATCCCCGGATATCTCCTTTATTATTATGATGGCAGGAACGGGACTGACTGGCGAAGAAATCATTTACTTGCAGAGTGCCCTGATCCTTAAGGCTAACGGGATAAGCGATGATGTAATCAACAAGGACCTCCAGTTGAAAAAGCAGGTATTCGCAGTGGTTAAAGAGGAGCAGGATACTGTCGAAGTTGAAAGGAAACTGCGCACGATGTTCAACGATGCCCTGGCTCAAATGAGCGAAGAAGAAAAGCAGACAATGGGTTATTCGAAAGAAACGCTGGATTTATCCTTGAAAGAGATGAAATCCCCCTGGCTGCGCTACTTTTTGACGTACGACCCAAAACCGACCTTAATGAAAGTGAAATGCCCTGTTCTGGCAATTAACGGAGAAAAAGACCTCCAGGTACCACCTAAGGAGAATATTAAAGCGATTGAGGAAGCTTTGAAAGCCGGAGGCAACAAAGATTACACAGTAAAGGAAATGCCGGGTTTGAATCATCTATTTCAAACAGCCCAGACCGGGTCACCCACAGAGTATTCCAGAATCGAGGAGACTATCTCACCTGTCGCCCTGACCATTATTGGCGACTGGATTATAGGACATACTAAGGGAAAAAAATAATAGTTCTATGTCTCTATGAGTAAAATAAATGCCGGAGGTCGGAATTGAACCGACACGAGGTTTAAGCCTCACCGGATTTTGAGTCCGGCGCGTCTGCCAGTTTCACCACTCCGGCGGGAAGGGAAGTGATTAGTGAAGAGTGACTAGTGATTAGACCACATCACCCAACCGACTAATCAATTCAAATTTAAACACATTATTATACTTAATTATCCCTTCTTGTCAAGTCAAAAACATTAGCATGGAAAGTAACCAAATTTTTACTTGACAAGCACTGATTAGCCGCTATTTTTATCAGTGTAAAGATTTTCGACCTTTGAACTTAATCCGCCTGAGGCGGATTAAACCATTGAGCCTTGTATTTTGGGGCCGTAGTTCAGTTGGGAGAACGTTTGACTGGCAGTCAAAAGGTCACGGGTTCGACCCCCGTCGGCTCCACTTAAAAAGAAAGATGTTTTGCTGTTATTTGAGTAAAGGTTTTTAAACATCACCCGATATTTCTGTTAGAAACATCGGGTGAATCCGCTAAAATAAGGATAATGTAATAAAATAATTAATTGATTATGGGGATGGCCTGTTGATATAGCGTTTTCCCTAGCCCCCTACGCTATTTCAACCTAAGCTATCCCCTTTTTTGTTTCCACACAAAAAAATGGAGACGCATACAATGCGTCTCTGCCCCGCTGATGACGGTCTCATAAGAGTTGGTATCTAAGACATTTCTGTTTTAGTTTAATAAACAGACAAAATATCTGTTTTACCTTTATAAGTATACCTTAATAAGCTTCAGGTGTCTTACAGGGAGAAATAGTGTTTGCTAACCTTTTACCATAAAGACCAATAACGCTATGCT
>JAOUFL010000198.1 GCA_029858245.1 Candidatus Zixiibacteriota bacterium | reverse complement strand
TCGCTCTCCAGCTTAATATTCAAAAATCTTTTTGAGCCTGCCTTCTTCTTCCTGAAAAAAGCAGTGGTGAAATATATCATAGGCCAGCCTAATCCTACTAAAAGCCTTAAAGACCCGGTGAAATTAGCTGTTACCAGATGGATTTTGTCTATATCCTTACCCGCCTCCCAGGCGATAACTGCTTCCACTGCAAATTCTGGTAAGGTCTGCAGCCAGGCTAAAATAGCCAGGGCTAAGCCCTGAGAAACCAGGAACTGTGATGCTTCTGCAGCCCAGCCGATTACCAGAGCGGATAAGATTATGGAAGGAAAGGTCCATATGGCAGATAGTGCTTTGGCTTTTAGTGAAACTGCGGTTGTGGCAACTTCTTTTATCATATCAGATAACTAGTTTTTCCTTTATGGGAAATTTATCCGGGGAAGCAATACCTCCGGAGACGAAAAACTCAATTCCCTGCTCAACAGTTATATCTAAAGGTATAACCTCATCTTCCTTAAACATAAGTGTCCATCCCGTAAAGGGAGTAGGAGTTGAGGGGACAAAAACTGCCAGGAATTCTTCCTCTTTTAAATAAACTTTCTTAGTCACAAAACCCAGGGTGAAAATCCCGCTACGTGGAAACTGGATTAAAACTACCAGCTTGAAAGCCCTCTTATTTTCAATGGTCAGGCTTTCCACTAACTGCTTTGCCGGACTGT
Organism: Candidatus Zixiibacteriota bacterium; assembly: GCA_029858245.1. Lineage (GTDB taxonomy): Bacteria > Zixibacteria > MSB-5A5 > MSB-5A5 > RBG-16-43-9 > JAOUFL01. The sequence goes on along the minus strand of JAOUFL010000198.1, from coordinate 3,542 downwards.
AAATAGTTCTTACCAGCGGTATTTTCAAAAAGAATGATTCAGCATAAGAGACCAATCTGGAGAAAATCAGACTGGAGGCGAAAATCCCGGCTAAAAAGATCAGGACCAATGTGGCTACAAAACCTATACCGGGTATTTTATAACCTATAAGTCTATTTATAAGCGGTGAAAGAAGCCCGTCCACATTTAAAAAGAGAAACCGCAAAACCAGATAGGTGATTATCAGGGGTACAATGATTAAAACACCGGAAAGAAAATAATTTCTGAGAATCTTGGTTATGGTGTCCTTGAAAGCCATATTTTTCAATTCTCTTTAAGTTATTCTTTTTCATCTTTTTGTCAACTAAATTTGAACAAAAAATTTTTGTCTGATCGTAGGGGTTCAATTCATCGAACCCAGAGTAATTTGACCCCACTCTCACCCTCCCCTGCAGGGGAGGAAATTAAATACCCTCTCCTTTCTAAGGAGAGGGAAAGGGTGAGGTTATAATAGGTAGAGACGCATAACCTGCGTTTCTCTTTAATTGGTAGAACAGGCATCTTGCCTGTTCTGGTCAGGCAGGAATGTCTGACCTACTGACAAAAAAATTCGTAGCGCCCGACCTTCGTGTCGGGCGTTCGCATCCCGCCGCAGGTGGGATGAACTCCCTATTTAATACTTGAAAACCAGCGCCGCCTGGCTGGCGAAATCAAGGAAGGGATTGGGAAAGAGACCTATTAAGATGACGCCTATAATGCAGATAAGGAGAGCTATTCTTATTCCAAGGGGTATGCGGATTTTTACCTGCTCCTCGTTTTTACGGAAATACATCTCCTTTAACACTCCCACATAGTAAGAAAGGGATATAACGCTGGTTAAGACTGCTATCACGACCAGCCATATCAGGTTTTTCTCCACTGCCGCCGCAAAGAGAAAATATTTGCCCACAAATCCAGCTAAAGGAGGGATACCCACTAAAGAGAGAAGGAAGATCATCATCATCAGGGATAAAATGGGGGAGGTGCGGGAAAGCCCTGAATAGTCTTTAATCTCCGAACTTCCGGTTTGAAGCTCAAAGGCAATTGCCACCACAAAAGCTCCTATGTTGGCAAAAAGATATGCCAGGGTATAAAACGCAACCGATGAAACTCCTCTTTCGGAAATTGCCACCATACCCACCAGAATGTACCCCACCTGAGCAATGGAGGAATAAGCCAGCATCCTTTTTATATTGGTCTGAAGCAGTGCCACTATATTACCAATAATCATGCTTAAGGCAGCCAGGGTTGCCATTATTGTAACCCAGTCGAAATTATAGACCAGGAAAGAGTCGAAGAAAACCCTTAAAAAAGCCACCAGTCCTGCAGCTTTGGAGCCAACCGAGAGAAATGCGGTAACCGGAGTAGGCGCGCCCTCATAAACATCCGGTGCCCACATATGAAACGGGACTAAAGCTAATTTGAATCCGAACCCGGCGATGAAGAATATAAAGGAGAGAAAAAGTCCGGAACCAATAGGACCAATTTGCAGGTAATCCACTATCAATCTGGTTTTTATCTCATTTAGAAAAGTTGTACCGGTAATTCCATAGATTAGACTGATACCATATAGGAGTATAGCAGAGGAGATTGCTCCTAGCAGCATATATTTCAACCCTGCTTCTGCGGATTTAGGATCCGGTTTTAAGTATGCAGCTAAAACATATAGAGGGATGGTAACCAGCTCTAAAGATACATACAGAAAAATAAGCTCCCTGGCAGAGGAAAGTAACATCATCCCCACTGTGGAGACCAATATCAACGCGAAGAACTCCCCTTTATGTCTTTGAATTTTGGAGGAGAAATCAATAGAGACTGATATGGTTAAAAATGAGGATAAAAGAAAAACCATTTTGAAGAATTGGCTCAAAGCATCAGAGGAATAAACTTTTCCAAACAACTCTCCCTGGCCAGTGGAAAAAAGCAAGAAAATAGAAACCAAAATCCCCAGCAGCGAAAGATAACCCAGGTTTGCTTTCTTCTCCTCCTTAGTGAAAAAATCTGATACGAAGATCAAAATAGCCCAGAGGAAAAGAAATGTCTCAGGTAAAATAATACTGAAGTTCAAACTAAACCTCCGAAAAACAGTTTACCGTTAATACAGGTCATCTCTTTAAAAATCCAATCTAACCGCTTACCAGATGAACGATATTCTCCAGGGTTGCTTTAATCATATCTGCTAAAGGTGAAGGATAAACCCCGACTCCGATCATAAGGATTGCCAGGGGGATAACTGTAAAAAGCTCCCTGCCGCTTATCTCGGTTAAGGCTTCCCATTTAGTATTGAATGTCCCCAAAAACATCTTCTGGATCATGCGTAAAAAGTAAGCTGCGGTTATAACCACACCTAAGACAGCAATAGCCACGAACACCTTGAAAACCGGGAAGGAGCCGATAAAGACCATAAACTCGCTTATGAAACCCGATAAACCAGGTAATCCCAGAGAACCCATACAGAACAGGGTCATCATCCCCGAATAGACCGGTATCTTTATCCATAAACCCCCAAAAGCACCTATATCTCTGGTATGTGCTCTATCATACAAAACCCCCACTAACAAGAATAGAGCCCCGGTGATAAGACCGTGTGAGAACATCTGGAAAACGCAGCCTGAAACACTGGTAACTGTCAAGGCGGAAATCCCCAGAATACAGTAGCCCATATGGCTAACCGAGGAGTACGCCACCATTTTCTTTAAATCCGTCTGTGCCATGCAAACTAAGGCACCGTAAACGATATTGATCAATGCCAGTATGGCTAAGGGAATTGCATAATAAATTGCAGCCTGAGGGAACATGGGATAGCTAACCCTTAAAAGACCATAGATTCCCATCTTTAATAATATGCCGGCAAGAATGACCGACACTGCAGTGGGCGCCTCAACGTGAGCATCCGGTAACCAGGTGTGGAAGGGAAAAACTGGCACCTTGATAGCAAAGGCTAAAAAGAAAGCCACGAAAACTATAAGCTGAAACTCCCTGCCTAATAAAGGCGCCTGGGAGATAAGCTCCATCATATTAAGGGTATGTGGCTGGGTGGTGAAGTATAAGGCTAAAATTCCAATCAGCATGAAGACACTACCGAAGAGGGTATACAGGAAGAACTTGATAGCTGCATATTCCTTTCTGGGACCGCCCCACATCCCGATTAAGAAATACATCGGCACCAGCATCACCTCCCAGAAAATATAAAACAGGAAGAAATCCAGGGCAGCGAATACCCCCATCATACCCACTTCCAGGAGCATGAAGAAGGCAAAATACTCTTTGACCCTGTAGGTTATGTTAAAAGAGGCAATTACTGACAGAAAAGACAAAAGAGCCGTAAGAAAAAGCATGGGTACGGATAATCCATCTACTCCCAGATAATAGCTAACTCCCAAGGAAGGTATCCAGTCGTACTTTTCCACAAACTGCATAGTAGCAGTAGAGCTGTCGTAATTTGCTACCAGAAAAAATGAAAGAACCAGGGGTATGAAGGTAAAGAAAGCTGAAGCCCAGCGAACCAGCTGCACCTGTTCCTT
>JAOUFL010000014.1 GCA_029858245.1 Candidatus Zixiibacteriota bacterium | reverse complement strand
TACGGGTAGAACCACAACCATAAAGCATCTTTTAGAAAAACTTGAGAAGGGGGAAATTACCCCGGATGACAAATGTTATGTGAATAATTTCAAGAATACTGATATGCCCAAGGTGATAAGTCTGCATGCGGGTCAAGGGAATATCTTCAAAAAGAATATGGGTACTCTTATGGATACATTAATCAAGGAAATACCGGAAATCTTCGAGAGCGAAGCTTATCAGCGCCGGAAAAAAGAACTGATTAATTCTTTTCAGGAGAATCAAAAAAAGCTGGTAAGCGACTTTGATAAAAAAGTTAAAAACGAGGGATTTACCTTAGTACAGGTACAACTGGGACCGATCGTCAAACCTGATTTAGAACCATTAATAGAGAATAAACCGATTAATCTGGGAAAACTTGAGAAACTAACGGAGGAGGATAAGTTCCCCCGAGAAAATTTAGATAATCTGAAGGAAAGATATTCAAAATTAACCGAGGAAATGGAAAAGGTTTTTCGAGAAACCAGATCTATGGCCAGAGACCTGGAGCAGGCAGTTTTAAAATTAGATAAGGAGGTGATATTCCCACTGGTAAGGGAACAGATTCAGGAATTGAAAGCCAGATACGAAGGGAATAACAAGATAGAGGAATATCTGAACGAGGTTGAAGAGGATATATTGGCTGAGTATGATAAATTCAGGGAGAGAAAAGAAATACAGTCCGAAGGAACACTGCCCGGGCTTCCCCCTTTAACCTCGCAGGATTTTTTCAAGGAATATGAGGTAAATGTAATCGTGGATAATAGTGAAACCAGAGGAGCACCCATTATCATCGAAACCAGCCCCAATTACCGAAACCTTTTCGGAATAATCGAAAGAAGCTATGACCGCTTGGGTGCAGGCAGGACAGATTTCACCAAGATAAAAGCTGGCTCCTTTTTAAGAGCAAATGGTGGCTATTTAGTTTTAAACGCCTTAGATACATTGATTGAACCGGGAGTTTGGCAAGCTCTAAAAAGAACGCTGCGAAATGGGATAGTTGAGATTCAAACCTACGACCCTTTTTACTTCTTCTCCAGCTCAGCTTTAAAACCAGAGCCGATTGTATCAGATTTGAAAGTGGTAATGATAGGTGACCCCTACATTTACCAGACCTTATATCATCTGGATGAAAACTTCAGGAAAATCTTCAAGGTGAAGGCAGATTTCGACCTGGTGATGCCCAAAAAGGATGAGACGGTCTGGGAGTATGCCACATTTATCCGCAAACTCTGCAAAGATGAAAAGTTTAAGCCTTTTGATAAAAGCGCCATAGCCTCAGTGGTAGAGTTCGGGGTCAGGTTGGCTGGCAGGCAGAATAAACTCTCCACCAGATTCAATGTGATCTCAGACCTGCTCCGGGAAGCTAACTATTGGGCTTGTTCAGAAAAAGCTAAGAGGGTCTCAGCTAAACATGTGGAAAAGGCAAATGAGGAATGGAAGAAAAGGGTGAATATGCCTGAGGATAAAATACAGGAGATGATTGAGGATGGGAACATAATGGTCGATACCAAAGGCAAGGTTATTGGACAGGTGAATGGTTTGTCCATCTATGATTTGGGACAGTATATGTTCGGTAAACCCACACGTATAACAGCCAGAACCTCTATAGGCCGGAGCGGCGTTATCAATATAGAGAGGGAAGCTGAGCTTTCCGGTCGAACACACAATAAAGGAGTTTTGATCCTGAGCGGTTTTTTACAGGGAAGATATGCACAGGACAAACCCTTAATAATGAATGCCAGCATCTGCTTTGAACAATCCTACAGTGGAGTGGATGGAGATTCAGCTTCCTCCACGGAGATTTATGGAATACTTTCCAGTCTTTCAGAACTACCTATCAGGCAGGATACCGCAGTTACCGGCTCAGTTAACCAGAAAGGAGAAATTCAGCCTATTGGTGGAGTAAATCAGAAGATCGAGGGATTTTTTGATGTTTGCAAAGCTAAAGGATTTACCGGGACCCAAGGAGTGATTATCCCTCATCAGAACGTGGAAGACCTGATGTTACGTTCAGAAGTGGTTGAGGCAGTAAAAGAAGGCAAATTCCATATATACTCCATCAAAACCATTGATGAGGGGATTGAGATTTTAACCGGAGTGGAAGCTGGCAGTAAAAAAGAGGATGGGACTTTCGAAAAAGACAGCGTGAATTATTTAGTGGATAAAAAGCTGGAAGAGTTCGCTCAGAGGTGGAAGGAGTTTTCGATAGGAGAGAAGTTTTAACGCTCCTACTCTTTTTAAGTCGAAAATCCCGCAGAAAGCGGGGAGAAGGGACAAGGGGATGAGTTCAAAAACGCAGGCTAAAGCCTGTGGCTACTAAATTGAGGAAGAGTAAAATTTGACTCAGGTAGAGAAAAAAGAAAATAACGAGAAGGTAAGAGTAGCTTTCAGCTCTTTTTTAGCCGCGATTTTCCTTACCCTGACCAAACTGGTGGTGGGTATAATAACTCAAAGTTTGGGGATAATTTCTGAGGCTGCTCATTCTGGCCTGGACTTGGTAGCTGCCGGAATGACTTATTTTACAGTTAAAAGGTCTGATAAGCCTGCAGATGCTGAACATCAATTTGGACATGGTAAATTTGAAAATCTCTCAGCTCTCCTGGAGGCGATTTTACTCCTTATAACCTGCATATGGATAATCTTTGAAAGTTTTAAAAGGCTTTTTTTCAAGTCAGTAGAGGTCAAGGTCGTCCCGATCAGTTTTATTGTTATGGTTTTCGCCATAGTGGTTGATTATTCCAGATCTAAGGCTCTTTACCGAATGGCAAAGAAACATCAAAGCCAGGCTTTAGAAGCGGATGCTCTTCATTTCAGCAGCGACATCTTTAGCTCCTTAGTGGTTATCGCAGGGCTTATTTTTGTCAAGATAGGCATACCAATGGCAGATCCACTTGCGGCACTGGGAGTTGCGATAGTGGTATTATATGCTTCCTGGAGATTGGGAAAAAGAACCATTGATGTTCTCTTAGATCGTGCGCCAGAAGGACTGGACCTGAAAATAAGGGAGAAAGTTCGATCCGTTTCCCGTGTAAGCTCAATCTCGAGATTGCGTCTGAGAAAGGCTGGCAGTCACTATTTTCTGGATATGAATGTGATGCTTAAAAAAGATAGTTCCCTGGAAGAAGCACATCAGGTTACTACCAGAATTGAGGAAAAAATTAATGAAATTCTACCGAATTCAGACGTTGTCGTCCATGCTGAACCGGAGGAGGGGGAAGGGTTTTTGGAGGAAAAATCCGAGCTTTATAAAGAAGAACCGGAAGAAAAAAAGATAATCTCGGAAATCCTGAATCAACACTTCGATGAATTCGTGGAATTCCATAATCTCACTTTTTCGAGAGCAAAAGATAAAAGATTGATTAACCTTCATATAGTGGTTCCAAAGGATATAAAGATCGAAGATGCCCACAGTTTGTGCGACCATCTGGAAGGTCATATCAAGGAAAGATTGGGCAATTCTGAAATCTCGATCCATATTGAACCCTGCGAAGGCGAATGCGAAACCTGTAACCAGATATGCGAAAATAAAAAAATAACAGGAGATTCGAATGATTACTAAATTCAAAGGTAAAACCTGGGTGACGGGCGATGATATAGACACAGACCAGATTTATCATGGGCAGTATCTGCCTTTGACCGATCCCGAAGAGATGAAAAAGCATGCCATGGAGTTTGTGCCAGGGTTTGAAAAATTCAGCCAGGAGGTAAAACCCGGGGAGATAATTGCAGCAGGAAAGAATTTTGGCACCGGCTCTTCCAGAGAACATGCGGTAATTTGCCTGAAGGAAAACGGTATAAGCTGTGTGGTGGCTGAGTCTTTTGCCCGCATATTTTACCGCAATGCAATAAATTTAGGTTTTCCTCTTTTAGAGTGCCCGGGAATTACTAAAATCATCAAAACCGGTGAAGAGCTGGATGTTGATATCTCCACTGGAGAGGTCAGGAACCTGTCCAACGACAAATCTTTGAAGGGGCATCCGCTTTCAGGACTAGAACTGGAAATTACTGAAAAGGGAGGTTTGCTAAAATATCTAAAGAGCGAATAAATAATTTTTATGGTATTAAAGAAAGGTGATCTGGTTGAGATCTCAATTACGGATTTAGCCTACGGTGGCAAAGGAGTTGGCAAATTAGATGGGCTGGTGGTTTTAATAAGGGGGGGAATTCCCGGCGATACCCTGAAAGTTAAAATCATTAGAATAAAAAAGAACTTCGCTGAAGCTGAAGTAGTTGAGGTTTTAAAGTGTTCTGATAAAAGAATCGAACCGAGGTGCTCACATTTTGGTTTATGCGGTGGCTGTACCTGGCAAAACCTTGATTATGAAGCTCAACTCCATTACAAAGCTAAAGCCGTTGAGGACACCCTCAAACATTTAGGGAGTTTTTCAGAGTTTGTATGTGAGAAAATTCTTGGCTCAGAAGATGTCTATTTCTACCGAAACAAGATGGAATACTCTTTCGGGATAAATTCCGCGAAGGAATTGATTATCGGGTTGCACCCTTTCCAGAGTTTCAGAGAGGTATTCGACCTGGAAGAATGTTTTCTGCAGTCCGAGCTCTCAAACCAGGTTGTTCACCGGATAAGGGATTTTTGCAGAAAGGAAAACCTTGTTCCTTATAATATTAAAGAGCAGAAAGGTTTTTTGAGGTATCTGGCTATCAGGGAAGTTAAAGACAAAACCGAAATGATGGTTAATTTGATAACTTTTTATGAGAAATTCAAAAAAGCCGAAAAATTCGCATCTGAGCTAATGGATGATTTTCCACCAATCAAATCTGTTGTCCAGAATATAAATTCAAGATTAGCTACCATTGCTTTCGGAGAGAAGGAAATTCTTGTTGGAGGCAAGGGAATCATTCAGGAAAAAATAGGTAATTTATATTTCAATATCTCAGCTAATTCTTTTTTTCAAACTAACAGCCGACAAGCAGAAAAGCTGTTTAATAAAATCACAGAATACGCAGAACTAGATGGCTCCGAGGATGTGTTAGACCTGTATTCTGGCACAGGTGCTATTTCTCTTTTCCTGGCTGAAAAAGCCAAAAGGGTTACGGGAATAGAATCTGTCGGAGATTCAATTGAAAATGCCCGGGAGAACGCCGAGCTTAATTCCATTAACAACTGCAGGTTTTTTCAAGGTGAAGTTAAAGAGGTTTTATCCTCTCTGTTTCAGGAGGGATATTCGCCAGAAGTTATCGTGGTTGACCCGCCCCGAGCCGGGATGCATAAAAAGGTTATATCTTCAATCCTCACGTTAAAGCCAGTAAAAATTGTATATGTATCCTGTAATCCTGCTACTTTAGCCCGTGACCTTCAAATATTATGTGAAGAAGATTACAGGCTGGAGAAAGTCCAGCCTGTAGATATGTTTCCGCAGACTTACCATATTGAGTCAGTGGCACGACTTATAAAAAGAAACTAACTTGATAAATGCAGTTCTATATTCACCAGTGATATAGTGTTATTACATACACTTCCCGACTGTTTCCTCTGAAAAACATCAAATATACTTACCATCCAGCTTTTACCCAAGAACCAAAGAAAAATCTTAACAATTCAGTTGTTTTAGCCGATAAGATGAATTGGAGAATGTCATATATTTAAAACTGCTTCAAAACCATGGTTAAAATCCTACATACTGCAGATATTCACTTGGGAGCTAAATTTTCCGGTCTGGGAAGAGGTGGAGACAGGCTCAGGGCACACCTCAAAAAAACCTTTATGAGAATCATTGACTTGGCCTTAGAAGGAAAGGTGGATCTGTTATTAATCGCTGGAGATTTATTCAATTCTAATCAGGTTTCCAAAACTTCACTGGGATTTGCCTTAGGTGAGATTTCCAGGTTGGGTAAAATAAATGTATGTTTAATTCCTGGAACTCACGACTGTTATGATAGTTACTCTGTATACCGAAACATCCCGCCAGACATATTTCCTTCTAATCTTCATATCCTGGTAGATGAGGAAAAACCATTTGTTTATTTTGAGGATTTTAATTTAATGGTTTATGGAAAAGGGAATAAATCCAGCCGGAGTAAGGAAAGGCCACTTCCCATTCTGAATGATAAGATTAAGCCGAGATATAACATAGCCTTGGCTCATGGCTCATTACAGGTTCTATCTAAAAGTCAGGAGGATGATCACCCAATAACCCCAGATGATATTGAGAAAAGCGGTTTTGATTATATTGCACTTGGACATTGGCATTCCTTACAGGAAGTCTGTGAGAAACCCAGAGCCTTTTACTCTGGCTCGCCTGAACAGCTTAAGTTTGGTGAAAAGGGAGCTGGTAATATATTAATTGTGGAACTGGAAGATAATTATACAAAGGTAGAGAGAATAAGAACAGGGGAGTTGAAGTGGGAGGAAATTGAGCTTTCTGCTGAAAAGTTTAGAAATCCCTCTGAAATTTTAAGAGAGATAGAAAAACACAAGGGTGAAAATAATATTTTGAGAGTCAATCTCAAGGGTGATAAACGAATATCAGGTATAGATAACTTATCGGAAATCGAAGAGATCTTAGCAGACCATTTTCTGTATCTGGAAATAGTTGATCAGACTCAAAATTATTTGGAAGAGCTTTGCAGCAAGAAGTTTCCGTCACATACAGTTGCTGGTCAATTTTTAAGGATCATAGAAGAAAGGGCTGCTGAAGAAAAGGACAAAGGTAAGTATCAGGAAGCAAAAGCTTTAGGATATCTTTTGTTGAGCGGGGAAAAGGATTTTAAGGATGAAAATAGATAAGCTGAATTTAAAACGATTTGGCAAACTGGATAAATTCGAGCTGGGATTCGACCAGGGGATTAATCTTATTAAAGGAGATAATGAAGCTGGCAAGTCTACCCTGGTAGAGGCTCTCACCTGTGCCCTGTACGACGACCCCAGATCTCAACGCAAGGAATTGAAAGAGAAAACCTCCTGGGGCTTTCAAAAAGATTTTGAGATGAAACTGGATTTCGAGGCAGAGGGCCAGTCCTTTAGTCTGGAGAAGAATTTCGATAATGGATTTTTAAGACTTTCCAAAAAATCAACAGGTGAGAACTGGGAAGAAAGAAACAAAGTCGAGGATATAGTTAATCAGAGTATAGGTATTCCCTCTAAAGAGTTCTTTTACGCTACTGCTTGCGTACAGCAGGATGAAATGACCCGATTGGATTCAAGCATTGAGGCCATCAAGGATAAACTGGAAAGCTTGGTTACCGGAGGCGAGGATAAGGTCAAAGCCTCCACGGTCATAGAAGATCTAAAGGAGAGGTTGCAGGAATTAAAGAAAATTGGTACCAGAAACCTGGGAGTTATCCAGAAATTACAGAAGGATAGGGATGAACTTATTTACGAGCTGGATAAGGTCAGGAATCAGAACAATAAGATCAAAGAGAGCAGAAGCCAGCTTACCGAGATCCTTTCCAATCTCAAAAAAGATAAATCTCAGGTAGAAATAAAAAAAGAGTTATTAGAAAAAGCAGAACAAGCCGCCCGTCTGGAGGAAAAACAAAGGGAGTTTGAAGAGAGATTTCACGATTTAAGCTCCCGAATCAAACAAACTCAGCAGTCTGAGAGAGCAGTGCGCAAGTTAAGAGAGGAAAGCACCAAATATATAGCGGTTAACAAAGAGGATAAGGATAAAGTTGATGAATTAGAGGCCAAGCTGAAGTTTTTGGAGGAGAAAAGGTTAGGATTAGTTAAAGAAGAGGAAGAACTTAAGAATGTTATTATCGCTTGCTCTCCGAGCAAGAGTTTGAAAATCTTTACCCTTTCCAGCTTTTTCTTATCCCTTTTACTTCTGCCATTTGCGATATTCTTAAAGCCGCTACTCTGGGCAGGAATTGCCCTTTCATTTGCTTTATTTATCCTATTGGGATTTAGACTTTATACACGGAAAAATGAAAAGCATTTCTACTTACGACAGATAGAGCAAAAAAAAATACGTTTTCAGGAACTGGATAAAGACACCTATGAGCTTACCGGATGCTTAAAGAATATATTGAAAAAATATGATCTGGTTTCCTCACAGGTCCTAAGGGAGAATTACGAACATTACCGGAATATAGAGCGGGAGATAAAAAATGAGCTCTCCAGATATGAAGGCTGGTTAGGAGGCAGAAACGCCAGGGAGATGGAAAATGAACTGAAAGAGGTAACCAAGGAATTAGCCTTATGGGATGAGAAAGCAAAAGATATAGAACGATATCTCCTTAAAAGGGAGGATTTCCTTGGTCTGCAAAAAGAGGTCAGAGATTTAGAAGAGAACAAAAGAAGCCTGGAGGATAAATCGATAGCCCTTAAAAAAGAGCTGGAGATGGCGGAATCTGGAGTTGAGTTGGAAGCAAGCTTGGAGGAAAGGTTAGAGCAGACCGAGGGAACTCTGGGTGAATTGAAGAGGAAAATCGAGGTATATGAAATCACCCTGGAATGCCTGGAGGAAGCAAGGAAAAAGGTAATAGATTCCTCGGCGGGAACGCTGGAAGAGGAGACTTCAAGGCTCTTAAAGCAGATCACTAACGGGAAATACGATAAAGTCAGGTTTGATAAAAACAGTTTCAGATTTGAGATATATTCAGATGAGCTGAAAGGCTGGGTTGACCCGCAGAGGAATCTGTCAAGGGGTACCCTGGACCAGATTTACCTTGCCTGCAGGATAGCTTTATTGAACCTGATCTCAGAGGATAAGAAACCTGTAGTTATCATGGATGACCCCTTTGTTACTTTCGATAAACATAGAAGAGAAAACGCTTTGAAACTTTTAAAAACACTTTCTAAGAAATACCAGATCCTGCTTCTAACCTGCCACGATTTCTACGATGGATACGAGGATCGATTAATCGAGCTACCCGAATAATAAAAGCAGATTTTTTAAAAATTTAGCAGTGCAAAGCAGGGCCTGACTTAGACTGTAGTATATTCACACATCCAAAGAAATAATTACCTTAATCTTAATTTTTCCTTAGGAATCCAGCCATAGTCGCCTTTTTGATTTTTACACCAGAACCAGCCACTTTCTTCCTTGATGATCTTTAACTCTTCTCCTCTCTGAACGGTAAGCTCTGTGGCATCATAGTCTAAAAGCAGTTTACCGTTATTCCCTTTAATCTGAAGATAATTTTCAGGTATCCAGCCGGTGTTTCCATCTTTACCCTCACACCATACCCAACCTTTCCACTCACATTTTCTCTTTTCTATCTTAACCTGGTCGCCTGATTTAAGCTTAAGCGGGTGTGGATAGTGTGTGCGATAGGAGGAATTCACCTTAGCTTTTACAGTAAACAAAAACTTATTTCTTTTTTTGTTATTTTTTCTCGTATAGCTTTTTAAGATAAGTTAACTGAAGGTAACAGTAAATTAATATCCTTTCTTGAAATCTTCAATATAATAATGCAGCAACGGGATAAAGATAAACGAAATCTTTGTTTTAATCTTGACAGAGGTGATTTATAGAAATTAATTGATCTTAAAAATTATGAGCTTAAAAATAGATGGAAGTTATGGCGAAGGTGGTGGACAGATATTAAGGACAGCCTTATCCCTGTCCTGTTTTTTACAGAAAGAGATTGAGATTTATAATATCCGTAAGGGCAGGGAAATTCCAGGTCTACAGGCTCAACACCTTACCTGTGTTAAAGCTGCTCAGGCGATATCAGAAGCAGAAGTTGAAGGTGCCAAGCTGCAATCTCAAACTCTGATATTTTCTCCTAAAAAGATCAAAGGAGGAAACCTATATTTAGATGTGAGAACTGCGGGCTCTGTTTGCCTGGTTCTGCAATCGATTCTTTTGCCTTTATGTCTGGCTGACACCTCATCTGAGCTCAGAATAAAAGGGGGGACTCACGTTCCCTTCAGCCCCCCAGTTACCTATTTTCAAAAAGTACTTTTTCCCTTGCTTCACAGGCTGGGTTTAAATATCTCAATAGATTTAAAAAGATTTGGATGGTATCCCCGTGGTGGCGGAGAGATAATCTGCCAAATAAATCCTGCACAAAAGATAGAATCTCTGAATTTAATGGAACGGGGAAGATTATTGAAGCTTTCAGGTTTATCTACTGTATCCAAACTTCCGCTGACCATAGCTCAGAGACAAAAAAGAGAAGCTGAAATAATTTTAGAGAAAATGAAGTATCAACTGGAAACAGAAATAGAAGATGTTCCGGCAATTGATAAAAGCAGTTTCTTTTTCCTTCTGGCATGTTTTGAGAATTCACCTGCCGGTTTTAGCTCCCTGGGAGCAACAGGTAAAAGAGCAGAACAGGTCGCAGATGAAGCCTGCAAAGCTTTTCTGGAATATGTTAAAACTTCAGGTGCAGTTGAAGAACATCTGGCTGACCAATTGATACCCTTTTTAACTTTAGCGCAGGGTGTATCGAATTTCACTGTCTCCAGAATTAACCTTCATCTTTTGACCAATATCTGGGTAACACAGCAATTTCTGCCGGTGAAGATAGAAATAGAGGGAAAAGAAAACCAACCAGGGAAGATAAAGATAATTTCTTAATGAATTTTGTAAAGACAGAACATTGTTCTGTCCTTACTTGAAAAAAATAAAAATAAAATTCTTGATTTTTTGCATGGAACAAGATAATATTGTTGTGTGTATTTTTTTTACCGTGAACTGTCAACCATTGACCATAAAGATAGCTTTTGCTCGGGGCAGTAGCTCAGTTGGGAGAGCGTCTCGTTCGCAACGAGAAGGTCGGCGGTTCGATCCCGCTCTGCTCCAGAGAATCGCCCTAGTCGATTTACTAGTAGGTGGTTCATAGTAGATAGTTCATCTCGGAAAATAAATTTTAGGAATTGAATGATGGTTATTTAAGCTTGGCGAAAGCTATAAATGCATTAATCAATTCGGTTAAGTAGTTTTTTACTATGAACTATCAACTAACTACCAGGAGGTTTAAACTTCGATTAAAAATCCTTTTCCCGTGCTAGATGGGGAGTTAGCGGTGCCCTGTTGCCCGGAATCCGCTATACCGGGATCGAATCCCCACCTTAGATCTTCTCCTCCGGGAGAGGGGAGAGGTAAGAGGTGATGAAGGTCAGGTCTTGCGCAACTCAAGCTTACCTAACCCCGTCAGGACCGGAAGGTAGCAGCGGTAAGTAAAACCTTGAGTGTGCCGTAAGGCAGCCTGGCTGGAGCTTAACTGCCTTGTAACTTCCCCTGATGAGGGAACAAGGGTGGGTGCACGGGAGATTCAATCCGCTGGATACGGATTGAAGCGGGTTAAGGGTGGATGGTATTCAATTCGTAGTGAAAAGAAAGGAGAAAAGAAGCAAAAAAGATGTCTTATCTGGTGATGGCAAGAAAATACAGGCCGATGGGATTTGAAGAAGTGGTGGATCAAAAACATGTTATCACCACTCTGGTTAATGCAATAAACTCAAAGAGAATTGCTCATGCTTATCTTTTCTCCGGTCCAAGGGGTACAGGAAAAACCACAGTTGCCAGGATACTGGCTAAGTCTTTGAATTGTGAAAAAGGACCTACTTCAAAATCTTGTAATATATGCTCAGTTTGCGAGGAGATAAATGCAGGTAGAAGTATCGACGTGTTTGAAATGGATGCAGCTTCCAAGAGCAGGGTTGAGGATATAAGAGAACTGATCATCGAGGGGGTAAAGTATGCTCCGGTAAAAGGGAAATATAAGGTTTATATAATCGACGAGGTACAGATGCTGTCAGACTCGGCTTTTGATGCGCTTCTCAAGACCATTGAGGAGCCACCACCAAATGTGATCTTTATCTTCGCCACTACAGAACCTCAGGATATCCCACCCACCATACTTTCCCGCTGTCAGAGGTTTGATTTCAAAAGGATACCTTTTAATGATCTGGTTGAAACCATTTCCGGTATTTCTCTGAAAGAAGGGTTAGAGCTGGAGAAAGATGCTATATATACAATTGCTCGAAAAGCAGATGGAAGCCTCAGAGACTGCCTTTCTCTTCTGGATCAGATGATCGCATTTGGTGGTGATAAAATTACCAAAAAGATAGTGGAACATACCCTCGGCTTGGTAAACGAGGAAATATATTTTAAACTTACGGACATAATCAGGGGCAAAAAAAGTAAAGAAGGCTTAGAATTTCTTGAGGTTCTTATCGATTCAGGAATTGATTTATCGGAGTTTGTCCTGGGGCTGTTGAGCCATTTAAGAAACCTTCTGGTTGCCAGGGTGGGGGGAGAATCGGATAAACTTTTCGATATGTCACAGCACTACATAGATAAATATAAAAAGGAATCAGAAAATTTTTCGGAGTCAGACCTTCTAAGGATGATTAAAATAGTAACGGACCTGAATTATCTCCTCAAAAAGACTACTGAGCCCAGAATTCACCTGGAGATCGCCCTGCTAAAGCTAATCCAGATGGATTCATCCGTGTCTCTGGAAACCGTTTTAGAGAAATTGGAAAAGATGGATTCTGATGGAGGAAAATCGAAATATACAGAAAAAAAAGTTCCCGGGATAGAAGATGATTCTTCTTCTCCAAGCTCTGAGGAGAGGAAGGACTCCGGTCAGTTAACTTCAAAAATTTATGATTTGAATTTAGAAGATTTAAAAGCTGGCTGGCCTGAAGTGTTGAATGAATTGAAGGTGAGGAAAGCATCTCTCTGGAGCTGTCTTAATCATGCGGAAATTGTGTCTTTAGATAACGGTGTCCTGCTGGTAGAGTTTGCCAGCGGTAATGAGTTTCACAGAAAACAGGTGGAGAAAAAAGATAATTTAAAACAAATTCAAGAGATTATGAGCGGTGTTTATAACAATGATTTGAGGATAAGTTTTAGTTTGAATAGTAATAGAACGAACTTAAACCAGGAGATCTCTTCAACCAGTAAAAATTTTATTTATGAAGATATTCCGGGGTTGAAAGATATAATAGATAATCTGGGTGGTGAGATAATTGACAAGAAACCAATTTAAGCTTATTCCCAGAATAATGAGGGATTAAGACTTGCCAAGTGGAGGATACATATGCCCAAAGGTTTGGGAGATATAATGAAACAGATGCAGAAGATGCAGATTAAAATGGAGGAAATTCAGAAGGAGCTGGAGAATAAAAGGGTCGAGGGCACAAGTGGTGGTGGGATGGTCAGGGTCATAGCTAATGGCAAGCAGGAGATCTTAGAGATAAAGATAGATCCGGAAGTGGTAAATAAGGAAGATGTGGAAATGCTCGAGGATTTGGTTTTAGCTGCAGTGAACCAGGCAAAGGAAAAAGCGCAGGAAGTTCAGACCGAGGAGATGTCTAAACTAACCGGCGGATTGAAAATTCCGGGTATGCCTTTTTAATCCTTATCTCCCTCCCCTATAGGGAGGGACAAAGGGAGGGTCAGACAATTCTTACCCTCACCCTATTCCTCTCCTTTAAAGGGAGAGGGAATAAGGTAGCCGAAGACTTTAGTCTGCGTTGAAATTTTATGGCGAAATTAACCGATTCGGTTGAGAGATTGGTGGAGGAGTTTTCCAGACTTCCCGGGATTGGAAGGAAAACCGCACAGAGGTTAAGCTTTTATATACTGAAATTGAGACGGGATGAAGCATTAAAACTATCCCAGGCGATAATGGATGTTAAGGATAGGGTGAAATATTGCTCTGTATGTTTTAATATAACAGAGCTTGACCCATGCGATATATGTAAAGATCACAGAAGAGATAAAAGTATAATCTGCGTGGTTGAAGAACCAAAAGATGTCCTGGCTCTGGAGAAAACCAATCAATATAAAGGACTATATCATGTGTTGGGAGGGGTACTATCACCACTGGATGGTATGGGACCAGATGATTTGAGGGTCAAGGAGCTTATGACCAGGTTAAAGGAAAATGTAAAAGAGGTTATAATTGCAACCAATCCGAATGTGGAAGGGGAGGCAACAGCTGTTTACCTGGCAAGGATGATAAAAAACCTTGGAATAAAAGTTACCCGTATTGCCAGAGGGATTCCTGCCGGGGGGGAACTGGAATATGCCGATATTGCTACCTTAGCTAACGCGATTGAAGGAAGGGTGGAGTTTTAAAGGATTTTTCTGCAGGGGCAGAACATCGTTCTGCCCAAAGATTTTTTCATAGTGCGAGGCTTTTAACCTTGCTATTCTTAAAGGAGCAACAGAATGGAAAATCTTGGTTATCTGGGTTTCTTGGGGCTTCTGGGGCTTTTAGGGCTAATTACAGGACATGAGGGATTTTACGGGTTTTATGGACTTTTCGGCTTTTTTGGATTCTTCGGTATATCTGCACAGGTGAAATCTAAAAAATCTGGAAAACGGGAGCAGAGTTAAATTAATTTCTGAATGTTGTATCAGCAGGTTTCGGGATAGAACCTGCCTGAGAGAGATTCCGTCACTGTTTTCCCTAAAATGAGATAAAATTTAAAATACAGAAAGAAGGATTTAGTTAAGTTAAAAAGATATTGAAATACATCCACTGGTTTTATATATTGATAAAAATTTGAATTTAAGCTCAGTTGTTCGGTAAAAAAGGATATGCAAAAGCTCTGGGCACCATGGAGAGGGAAATTTATTTTGGGGAAAAAGGGGAAGAACTGTTTTTTATGCCAGAGTTTAAAAGGGGGGAAGTACAAGCAAAGCCTTATACTCTATCGGGGTAAAAAATCTTTCGTCATAATGAACCGCTTCCCCTATAACACCGGCCATCTGATGGTTTGTCCTAATCGACATACTGGTGTACTTGAAAATCTAACCGAATCCGAGATAACCGACCTTATGAAAACCGCCCAGATTTCCATTAAAGTGATAAGGGCCACCTTGAAACCTGAAGCTCTAAACCTGGGGATGAATTTAGGAAAAATTTCAGGTGCAGGTGTGGCAAATCACCTGCATCTGCATATAGTTCCGCGGTGGAGTGGGGATACTAATTTTATGCCTATCCTGGCAGAAACAAAGGTGGTTTCCATCAGTTTGAAAGAGGTATTCAATAAATTAAAAAAGAATTTTGACAAGCATTTTCGAGATACTATTAAAAAATAAAGTAGAAGATGAGAATTCCCAAGAAAGAGGAGTTATTAGAACTCCAGGCTCAATACAGAACTGATAAGAGAATCGCACAGGTTCTGGGTGTCCCGGCCTATCTGGTCACTTACTGGAGAAGGAAAAAGAACATACCTAAATATTTATTGCCCAAGTATGGTTTTGAAAAGATAAAGGACCTCTGGGAGACCTATGGCGACGACAAAAGAGCAGGACGGGAGCTTGACATCTCCAAAGCTGCTTTTTACAAATGGAGAAGAAAGTACAATCTTCTGGAAAAACCAAAGGTTTTGAAATTAGCACAGCTTGAATTATCCTTGGTCGGCGTGAATAAGGGTAGGAATAGGGGATTGACTATTGCCCAGAAAGGATTAGCTCTAAAAGCGGGGGAAAAAGAGATCCAAACAGGTGAAATAGTTTATGTGGAGCCGGATCTGGCTATGAGTCATGATAATTCTGGTCTGGTTATAAAGCAATTCAGGGAGATAGGAGTTTCCAACGTATGGAATCCTGATAAAATAGTAATTCCTTTAGATCACCGCTCTCCAGCAGAGTCGGAGAAAACTGCTGAAGCTCACCGATCCATAAGGATTTTTGTTAAAGAACAGGGGATTAAGAACTTCTATGATATAAAAGAGGGGATTTGCCATCAGGTAATAATTGAGAAGGGTCATATCCTTCCCGGGGAGTTAGCTGTGGGAACAGATTCGCATACTACCTCCTACGGCTGTTTAGGTGCATTATCCACCGGAATAGGAGCAACCGAGATGGCAGCTGTGTGGGCTACAGGTAAGATCTGGCTTAGGGTTCCAGAAAGTATAAAATTAACTATCAATGGAAGAATTCCTTTTGGAGTCTATGCAAAGGATGTAATTCTTTATATAATTGGTGAGTTAACAGTTGAAGGTGCCAGTTATAGATCAGTTGAGTTCTACGGTGATACAATCGAGAATATGTCAATATCCGAGAGATTCACCCTGTCTAATCTATCAATGGAGATGGGGGGAAAATTCGCCATAGTACCTTTTGACAGGACCACAAAAAAATATCTTAAGAACAGGGCCAGGAAGACATATCAACCTATTTATGCCGATAAAAACGCAACATATAATTATGAGTATAAATTTGATATAAATAGACTCGAACCGCAGATTGCCTGCCCGCATAACGTGGATAATGTTAAACCTTTAGACGAGGTCAAAGGGATAAAAATAGATCAGGTAGTCCTTGGTTCCTGCACCAATGGAAGATTAGATGACCTGGAGATCGCTGCAAGGATTTTACAAGGTAAAAAGGTTTGTCCGGAAACAAGGATGCTGGTACTACCCGGCTCTAAAACAATATACCTGGAAGCATTGAAAAGAGGATTGATCAAAACCTTTCTGGAGGCTAACTGTGTGGTGCTTAATCCGGGATGCGGACCATGTCTGGGTGCACACGAAGGTATATTAGCTAAAGGGGAGAGGTGTTTAGCAACTACCAATCGTAATTTCAAGGGAAGAATGGGATCAACTGAATCACAGGTTTATTTAGCCAGCCCGGCAACTGCAGCAGCTACTGCAATCCGGGGAGAGATCGCAGACCCCAGAGGGTATTTAAGAAGGTAAGGAGTGGTAGATGTTGGAGGAAATTAAAGGCAGGGTCTGGAAATTAGGAAATAATATCGATACAGATCTTATTTATCCCGGGAGATGCCTTCCCATTTTAGACCCCCTGGAGATGGCTAAGCATGTATTGGAAGGGTATGATAAAGATTTTCCCAATAAAATTCAGAAAGGTGATATTATAGTAGCAGGCTCTAATTTTGGCTGCGGCTCCTCCAGAGAACAGGCTGCTACCTCACTTAAATATGCCGGAGTATCCTGTGTGATTGCCAAATCTTTTTCCCGTATATTTTTCAGAAATGCCATAAATCAGGGACTAGCTTTAGTTCAATCCGGAGATGCTTACGATTTAGTCAAGGAAGGGGAAGAAATCACCATCGATTTTGTCAAAGGTGAAATCATGATTCAAGATAAAAAGATTCCCTTTCCTCCTCTGCCTGACGTAGTTATGGGGATTTTGCAAGACGGGGGACTAATCCCGCATCTGAAGAAAACGTTAAAGAAGTAAAAATTTATTCCTCCCTGTATAAAATTTTAAGTCTTTCTGATAAAGCTAATGTTTTAACCAGGAACCTTCAGATAAAACCCTGGCTGCCTTACACCCCAGAATC
Source organism: Candidatus Zixiibacteriota bacterium (assembly GCA_029858245.1). Classification (GTDB taxonomy): domain Bacteria; phylum Zixibacteria; class MSB-5A5; order MSB-5A5; family RBG-16-43-9; genus JAOUFL01. The sequence goes on along the minus strand of JAOUFL010000014.1, from coordinate 732 downwards.
TATTTATATTCTAACAGAGAAAATCTTCCCTGAGTTAATTTGCCATAAGTAAAATGTTCAAACCAGTCGCCTAAATTAATATAGACCCCTTTGTCAAATTCCGTATAGCAGGGCTGGTGTGTATGCCCGATGACAACCGCATCATATCCCTCGATTATTTTGTTTCTGGCAAACTCAGAGTAATCTTTCAGGAACTCCTTATCCCTTACTTTAGTTTTGCTTCGGCTGAATGAGGCTACTTTTTTTGCCAAAGGGATGCCAATATCAGGTGGTATCAATCGGTAAAGCCAGATGTTAACTTTGCTTCTCAGGATTTTTCTCAGCATTCTGTATCCTGTATCATTTTTAGCTAGCCCATCACCATGCAGAAGATATATTTTTTTACCTTGATGTTCTGCGGATAGAGGATTTACGGATATTTTTATACCTACATACTTTGTCAAAAAATCTCCCAGCCAGAAATCGTGGTTTCCAACCAGGTAGGTTATGGGTATTCCCTGGTTAGACAGCTCTGTTAATTTCATCAAGATGGAAAAATGCTCTCCGGGGATGGTATTTTCGTATTCGAACCAGAACTCGAACAAATCTCCCAGGATATAAAGTGCCAGAGCATCTTTTTTAATCTCTTCAAAGAAACTCAAAAGTTTTTCCTCTTTAAGTTTCTCTTTTTCTATGGAGCCTGAGCCTAAATGAGCATCGGATAGAAAATAAATCGAGTCTTTCATGGTTTTT
>JAOUFL010000197.1 GCA_029858245.1 Candidatus Zixiibacteriota bacterium | reverse complement strand
TATCAACAGCCTGGCTTGCCTTAGCTAAAGGCAAAATCAAAATCAGAGCAACGAAAATTAAAAGAAGATTTTTTGATAGAAGGTTTTTCATCTTAGGCTGAAAAAACCTCAGCAATACTGTAAAGTTCCTCACCCACATATTTGGTTCCGGCAACAGCCTCGGTTAAATCCACTGGAACGATTTTGTTCCCCTGCAAACTAACCATTTTCCCGAAATTCCCCTGATGTACTAAATCCGCAGCAGCAATTCCAAAACGGGTTCCCAAAAGCCGGTCAAAAGCTGTTGGTGAACCGCCTCTTTGAACATAACCCAGGATCACAAACCTGGTTTCAAAACCAGTTCTTTTCTCTATCTCTTCGGCAAGAAGCTTTCCTATACCTCCTAATCTTACATGACCAAAAGCATCTTTGCATTCATCCTGGATTATAAAAGTCTCTTTTTCACGTTTTTTTTCATCCAGGGCTATCTTTGCCCCTTCCGCCACTACCACTACGCTGAAATCTCTACCTCGCTCATGTCTTTTACGCAAATTTTCACAGATTTTATCTAAATTCACCGGCTTTTCGGGAATTAATATGATATCTGCTCCCCCGGCAATCCCTGCTTCTATGGCGATCCAGCCGGTATGTCTCCCCATGACCTCCACCACCATTACCCGATTGTGTGATTCTGCGGTAGTGTGTACGCGGTCTATTGCCTCCATGGCAATGTTCACTGCGGTATCAAATCCAAAGGTATAATCTGTCATATCCAGATCGTTGTCGATGGTTTTGGGAACCCCGACAATTTTCACACCTGCCTGAGAAAGCTTAGCTGCGACACCTAAAGTATCCTCTCCGCCTACAGCCACCAGAGCATCTAACCCCTTCTTTCTTTTGTTTTCCAAAATCCTTTTTTCTCCATCGGGAATCTTATAGGGATTAGTTCGGGAGGTTTTAAGTATAGTACCGCCTTTATGTAAAATACCCGAAATTTTCTCCAGATCTAATTCCTCTGTCAATCCTTCTTCTAAAAGACCCCTCCAGCCTTCAAGAATTCCAACTACCTTTGAATTGTAGAACAGGATAGATTTTCTTACCACTGCCCGGATAACTGCATTCAGACCGGGGCAGTCTCCTCCACCAGTTAAAATGCCAATGTTCATATAGCTCACCTCTTTTCAAAATTTAAAGTTTCAATATAAAGTTTTCCTTGTTACTGTCAAGCTGAAATACATCGCCATACGAATATATCGGCATAAAAAGATACTGGGTTATCTTCCTTATGGAAGAAGATATTTTTTATTCTAATACTTCTTTAAGATAGTTTAAGTCAGGAAGGATAAAATCAGGCCTTTCCTCAGGCAGAAAATTCATTTGAGTTCTATTCCAGTCAGGAACAAACCAGGCAGATTTCATCCCGCTTCTTTTAGCACCCAGAATGTCGCTCTTAAGCTCATCCCCCAGGTGCAGGGAGTTAGAGGGTATGCTACCAAGTGATTCTAAGGTTGAAAGAAAGATTCTGGGATCTGGCTTACGGATTCTTTGCTCATTCGAGAAGGTCAGCCTGTTGAAAAAATGAGCGATATTTCTTCGGCTAAGCACTTCCCTTAGTATTTTACCGGGTGTTCTTCCCGTATTACAAACAAGTCCTATCTTATAATTTCTGTTCTTGAGATAATTTAAAATCTCCTGACCTCCCTTAATCAACTCGGGCAGATCTGATAGTATCTGAGTTGCCAGAACCTGATCTAATTTACCTAAATATTTTTCATCCAGATCATCTGCTTTTGGATTCCCTAAGCATTTCAGGATAATCTCAACTTGGTCTCTTGTGGATATATCTTTCTCTCCCTCCTGGATGGTTTTATATATCTCAAAGCTTTCATCGTAAGCAGCTTCCATTTTCCCTAAGGTGAGATTGTATCCTCTCTGTCTTAGTACCTCGATAAAACCCTCGATCCTTTTATTTTTAAATTTTAAATTGTCCATAGGTGAAGTATAAATCAAAGTATTCCAGAGGTCAAAAGTCACAGTGTTTATCATTTTATTAGAAAGTGAAATGGTGATTCTGAGGAAATCCCTCTCTGATGGATGTTTGCTTTCAATATTTAACGAAAATTTAACTGATTACTCAAAAAGAGCTAGTACCTGGCTTTCTAAAATATCTTAGAAATAAAAATCTATTCAGCAGAAACGTAAGAAAGCTGCGAACTAAGAAGGTTTAAGGCATAAAGCAGGTTTTCCCTTTTGATTCCGAAATCAGAAAGATAAATCTTTTCGACCGGATTAGCTGTAGGCAGGTTCATCTTCAAGGGATCCACATACCTTCCGCCTATCTGACATCTGTAATCCAGGTGTGGACCAGAGGCAATGCCCGTTGCTCCTACCCTGCCAATCATTTCTCCCTGACCAACTTTTTTCCCCCTTCTGATTCCCAAAGCCACGGAGGATAAATGACCGTAGGAGGTTACAAATCCGTTAGTATGTTTTATCTCAATAGTTTTACCTAAACCCTTTTTCCATCCAACGAAAGTGACTGTACCATCAGCAGATGCGACCACCGGTGTACCGTAAGGTGCTGCATAATCTACTCCATAATGAGGCTTATAGGTTTTAAATATCGGATGCAGCCTTGATAGAGAAAATCTTGAGGTAATCCTCCGGTAATTAAGAGGTGACCTGAGGAAAGTTTTTCTCAAAGACTTGCCAGACAAATCGTAATAACCCTTATGTCCGTCGGGAGCCTGGTATAATATGGTATTGTATTTTTTACCCGAGGTTTCATATTCAGCTGCTAAAATATCTCCATAACTTACAAAAGTTCCATCTTTTTCATATTCCTCATATATTAACTTGAATTTATCCCCTTTTTGGGGTTCGTTCAAAAAATCTATCTCCCAGGCGAATATGTCGGAAAATTTCAATATCAGTTCTGGGCTTTTACATTTATTCCTCATCGCCTCCCACAAAGAAGTTTTAATCTCTCCCTCCAAACCCATCACTATCTTGTTGATTTTAACCGGAAGAGTATAGGCAACCAGCTCCCCTCTCCTATTTTCAACTTTATATTTTTCCAAAAGGCTATTCTGATATTCAAAGAAAACAAGATTATGTTCCGGTGTAGCCAGAAGTTTGAAGAAATCTCCGGGTTTGCAATTTCTCAAGTCTACAACCTTAGAAAGAGCCTGGGTTAGATTATGAATCAAATCTGCGGGCAGACCTTTTTTGAAAAGTGCAGAGGCTAATGGTTGATTCTTTTCAATAGTGCCGGAGAAGATACATCCCAGGGAAAATTGTGCTGAATAAACCTCTTTTTCATTATTCAAAGGGGAGAGCTTATGTTCATCAGAAAAGATATTTAAAATATAGAAAAATCCTGTAAATAAAATCATACTTATGATGACTTTTATCTTCTTTCTCAAGACCACTCCTTTTTAAAATATCTCTGCCGAGAACATATAGATTTCTGTATCTTTGTCCTTCCAGCAATCTTTATCATAGATACCCGCTTTCAGGCAGGTCTGTTCCAAAAATGTCATTCTGTCCCAGTTATTCTCCGTGGCTACCTGAGGTAAAAGTAATCCGGAATAATAGCCCTTGCGAATCAAAATCCCGTGCCTGCCAATTTGAATCTGGTTTACATCAGTTATTTTCTTCAAGGGAGTCAAAACCGAGATCTCTATTTCCAGCTCGTTTAATTCACCCTTGGTAACTGGAGAAAATCTGGTATCATGCAATGCTGCAGCCTCTGCCATCTCCTGGATAGTCTGGTAAAGGGGCTTAACCGCCTGAATATATCCTATGCATCCTCTTAGTCTGCCATGTTTTTTTATAGTAACAAAAGCTCCCCGGTTTTCTTTCAACACCTCTGAAGTTATCTTATACTCTGGACATTTTACCCCTTTGACCTTACATTCAATCGTCTCCTTAGCTAGCTTAAGCAGAAATGCTTTATCTTTTTCAGAAAGCCCGAATTCTGTATCCTCTTTCTCTTTTCCCTTGCTTTTTTCCTTATCCGGATTTTCCCCGGTACTGGAAAAAACTGCAGACATATAGCCCACTACGCCTGATTTATCCCCGGTCACATCTCCCGAATTAGCATATTTAACTACCTTGGCTTTATCTGCTACTAACTCTTTGGCTGCTATCATAGTAGCAATCATGGGTCCTCCACCGCAGGCTTCGCATTTACCAGAGGAAAGGTCCTTAAATAGAGCTTCCGGTTCAAAGGAATTCACATCTTTGATAACCAGATTATCCAGCTTTACTGCCTCATCATAGGGATGGTAATGTGAAAGGTCTGAGCTGGCGACAATTAGAGCATCTTTTTCTTTCAAAACCCTACCTAAGGCTTTTCCCAACGCCT
>JAOUFL010000196.1 GCA_029858245.1 Candidatus Zixiibacteriota bacterium | reverse complement strand
TTGAACAGAGAATAGAAAATCCACTGACCTTTTCTTCTGTCATTCACCAGCCCGTTTGAGCGGAGAACCATAAGGTGTCTGGATATTTTTGACTGCGGAAGGTTTAAAGCCGCTTCTAACTCGCAAACGCAGAGCTCCCTATTCATTAGGAGCTTCAAAATCCTTAATCTGGTTTCATCCCCTAAGGCTTTGATGACGTTTATCTCTTTTCCCTGATATATCATATCTGTATATGCGAATATACGAATATAATCTGGGTTTTATTTATCTTTTTGTCAAGAATTACGAACTTTTAAAAAATATTAAACATTTTCGTTTTTCAATCGTAAAAAATAATACATAGATAGATATATATATGTCTATTAATATCTTTAACTCTCAAAGGAGGATTTATGCTAATAATATATTAATATCGTGTTTTTCCCAAGGTAGGACCTAAGATAACCTGAACCCAAAAAAGGAGTATTTATGAAAAATATCATACCTTTTCAAGTGTTGGCCTTTCTTTTCATCCTTTGTTCTGGCACGAGCTGGGGAATCACTCCGGAGGAGATACTCTCCCAACACCTTAAGGCTTTAGGGGGTAAGGAAAATCTTTTGAAAATAAAAACTATATACCTGCAGGGGAAAATCAAAGCCAGCGGCCTGGAGGGGGAGGTGGTAACTTATTCTGAACTTCCTGATAAGTCCCACCAGGATATTGACTTCAAGATCATGCAGATGAGCTCCGGGACAGACGGGAAAACATACTGGTCGAAAGACCAGAATAAAAAGGTAAGGGAACTGGGAGCAGTGGAGAAATCCTCTGCCTGGACTAAGAATTATTTTGCAGGCTATCTATATTTTTTCCCGGAGAAATATGCCAGAGAGTTAAATTATCTGGGTGAGGGAAAGGACAGCCTGGGTGAGTATCACGTTTTAGAGATAAAGCCGGAAGGTGGTGAATCCCGCAAGCTTTTTATCCATAAAGATAACTTCCTTTTGAACAGATTTACCCAGAAGACGGTTATGGGTGAGGCGACAACCTACCTTTCTGATTACCGTGAGATAGATGGGATAAAGATACCCTTCCTCTCCCAGACCACTACGGGAAACCCGCAGTACGTTAATGAGATCATTCTAACGGATGTAAAATTCAACCAGGAAGTTGACCCTTCGATTTTTAATATGCCTGTGGAAAAAGTCGAGGATTTTACTTTTTCAAATCCGGAGAAGAAAACCACAGTACCCTTTGAGTTGATCAACAACCATATCTATATAGAAGTTCTGATCAATGGATTGCATCCAGGTACATTTATCCTGGACACTGGTGGTGGAGCTACCATAATCGATTTAAATTATGCTAAAAAGATCGGTTTGGAGATAAAAGGCAAACTGGAAGCAAAAGGGGTTGGTGGCTCTGTGGATGCAGGGCTGACAGAACTGCAGTCCTTACAGTTGGGAGAGCTTGCTATGTCCAACCAGAAGATTACCAGCATTGATCTATCTTTCCTGAATACCTCCGAAGGAAAAGAGGTAAGGGGAATTTTGGGTTATGATTTCTTAAGCAGATTTGTATTTGAAATTGATTACCAGAACTCCAGAATAACTTTCTACCAGCCTGACATTTTCAAATATAGCGGGACAGGGGAATCTCTGGAGATTGAACTTTATAATAAAATACCCTCTGCAAAAGCAACCATTGATGGCGAATATAAGGGGCTTTTCATCCTGGATACTGGTTCAGGCAAAAGCCTGGACCTGAATTCCCCCTTTGTAGAGGAATATAAACTTTTACAGAAATACCCTGAAGCCATAGAGGGTTTTGGATGTGCCGGTGCTGGAGGAGAAGCGAAGTTTCTGCAGGCAAGGATAAAATCTATTCAGCTAGGAAGTTTTTTGATAAATGAGCCCATCTGCGGGTTGAGTGTGGGAACCGAAAAGGGTGTATTTAAAAATGAGCAGACTCAAGGAGTTATAGGTGCTGGAATCCTTAAAAGATTTAAAGTGATTTTTGATTACGAGGGGAAAAAAATAATCCTTGAAAAAAATGACTCATTTTATGTAAGAGATGAAATGGATAAAAGCGGTCTTGAGTTTATCCTGAAAGAGGGCAAATACCTGGTCGATAAAGTTTATGATAACACCTCAGCCAAAAAAGCCAGTATTGAGCCCGGAGAGGAGATAATCTCCATAAATGATGAACCGGCTTCCAAATATACCTTAAACCAGTTAAGAGACCTATTCACTGGCAAAGATGGAACTATAATAAAATTACAGCTTAAAAAGATCGACAAGCTAAGGGAGGTTTCCTTCAAGCTTAAATCCCTGATTTAAGAAAGGGTAAGGGATTCAATCTAATGGATTGAATCCCTTTCTTTTCATAAATTCGATTTAAGTAAAAACCTCTTTGTCTTAGGATGGATTATTTAAAGCTACTACTAATTTACATAAAACGCTTCTCTTTTAAAAACAACTTCAAAATATTGAAATTTTCTATGAAACTTTATTTTTTACCTCTCGCGGGGTTTTCCGTATATTCTATTATAAAAGGAGGATTTATGAAAACATTTATAACTTTCAGCTTGGTAGTTATACTTCTCATTCTTAATCCCGGTTTAAGCTGGGGAATAACCCCGGAGGAGATTCTCTCCAAACACCAGCAGGCTTTAGGGGGAAAGGAAACACTTTTAAAAATAAAAACGACATGCTCAAAGGGAAAAGTAAAAACCAGTGGTTTAGAGGGAGAGTTTACCTTTTATTCCGAATTTCCGGATAAATCCCGTCAGGATATCGACTTTAAGATCATACAGATTAATTCTGGTACAGATGGAAAGATATACTGGCAAAAAGACCAGAACGGAAAGATACGGGAGTTGGAAAAAGTAGAAAAATCATTTGCCTGGACTGAGAACTATTTTTCCAGTTATCTCCATTTTTTTCCTGAGGAATATAAGAGGGAGCTAACCTATTTAGGCGAGGAAAAGGATTCACTGGGACAATATTATATTCTGGAGATAAAGCCAGAGGGGGGTGAGCCACGTAAGCTCTTCATCAATAAAGAAACCTATCTTTTAGACAGATACCAGCAGAAAATAGATATTACTACTGCCACAACTTATCTTTCAGATTACCGGGAAATCGATGGTATAAAAATCCCCTTTCACTCCCTGACCACCACCGGAAAGCCCCAATATGATGCGGATGTTTTTTTAACTGAAGTGAAATTCAATTTAGAGGTTACCCCATCTCTTTTTCAGATACCTGAGGAGAAAGTCAAAGATTATACTTTTTCCACACCAGATGGAAAGACCACCATTCCGTTCGAATTGGCTAATAATCACATCTATATAGAAGTTCTGGTTAATGGTAACCATTCAGCATATTTCCTTTTGGATACCGGTGCCGGTGCTTCCTGTATTAACTTAGACTTTGCTAAGGGAATCGGCCTGGAAAGCACCGGTAAGTTTGAAGCCAAAGGAGTGGGTGGCTCTGAGGATGCTGGATTTTTAGAGCTTCAGACTTTCCAGTTGGGGGATATTACTATGTCCCAGCAGAAGGTAGTCAGTTTGAATTTGAGCCCGATGAATATCTATGAGGGCAGGGAGATGGACGGGATTATAGGTTATGATTTGTTGAGCCGGTTTGTCTTTGAGATAGATTATCAGAAAAGCAGGTTGACTTTTTATGACCCGCAGTTTTTCAATTATAAGGGAAAGGGCGAAGCACTGGAGATTGAGCTTTATGGTAATACACCGCACCTGAAAGCAACTGTTGACGGAAAACATGAAGGGATGTTCACCCTGGATACCGGCTCCAGGAAAAGCTTGGACCTGCACGCACCTTTTGTAAAGGAAAACGGATTTTTGAAAAAATATCCGGATGCCATCGAGGCTTTTGGAGGGGCAGGTATAGGGGGACAGACTAAATCTCTGCAAACCAGAATAAGGTCTATTCAGATAGGAACTTTCTTGATCAAGGAGCCACTTTGTGGACTGAGCTTAGCAGAGGAAGGAGCTTTTATAAGTGAGAAAACTCAGGGAAACATCGGTGGAGGAATTTTAAAAAGGTTCAATGTTACCTTCGACTATGAAAACAAAAAAGTATTCCTGGAAAAAAACGATTTGTTTGAGCAGAAAGATGAATTAGATAAAAGCGGGCTGATGGTCATGTGGGAAGATGGGAAATTCTTAGTCAATCAAATATACAAAGGGACACCTGCAGAAAAAGCCAGAATCGAGGCTGGAGAAGAGATAATCTCCATAAATGATGAACCGGCTTCCAAATATACCTTAAACCAGTTAAGAGACCTATTCACTGGCAAAGATGGAACTATAATAAAATTACAGCTTAAAAAGATCGACAAGCTAAGGGAGGTTTCCTTCAAGCTTAAATCCCTGATTTAAGA
>JAOUFL010000195.1 GCA_029858245.1 Candidatus Zixiibacteriota bacterium | reverse complement strand
TAACTGGTTTTTTCATATTTTAACCCTTTTTTCTTAAGGCTTTACTTATGCTATGCTCGAATTCTTTTTAAAAAGCATAAAGTATAGCCAGATGAAACCTGCCGCCAGACGGATCATCATCTCTTATTATCCTTCGAGCATAATCCAGTCTTATAGGTCCAACCGGAGTAAAAAATTGCAATCCAGCACCCGCGGTAACCCTGATATCTGAAAAATTAAAATCTTTAGGTTCTGCCCAGACGTTTCCAGCATCTAAAAAAACCGTATATCCGAATTTCCAGAATAAATTTCTTCTGATTTCAGAATTTGCCAGCATCATAAATCCCCCTCCAATATTTTCTCCTTTGGAATCTTTCGGGCCGAGTGTATTTTCAAGATAACCCCTTATGGTATAAGCTCCGCCTGCATAGAAACGGTCAAAAGTAGGAACAAACTTATCTCTAAAAAGTTTCTGCACGTATCCGATTTTGACTCGAGTCGCCAGTATGTCTAACTCTCCTTTTTCCCCAAGCGGGTTATATCTGTTCCAGGTTAGAATTGTTTTATAAAAATGGTTATCCCCCTTCAGGAATCCTCCCACAAGTTCGTTATATATAAGAAAATATGACCCGGTAGTGGGAATAAAGGGATTGCTACGAGTATCCTTTTCTACTGAAAAACTCATTTTCCTCCTTATATTTATCCCTTTTTCCATCTTGAACTCCTCTTCCTTATCAGGTGGTATACCATAAATTTTGATACCCTGATAGCTGAAAGTTAACCAGAATTTGACATCTCTATTATATTCCCGGCTGAAATTAAAATTACCACCGTATGATTCTATCCTGTAGGGCTGAATTATGCTTTTAACTCCTGGCTCATAGTATAGATCAAAGTCGAAAGGGGTTCTCGTTCCCAGAAACCAGGGTTCCACAAAACCAAGCTTGAAACGGTTGGAAAGGTTTTGCCAGTCCTTTATTATGACGAAGCTGGTAAAGGCAGATATGTTTATTTTTCTTGCACTTCCGGCTAGATTGCGGTTACCCCATTCTAAAGTCAAATCAGCAGTGGTAAGGTCAGCAGTTAAATTCTGAGGCTGATACTGCCCCAGACCTAATTTAATCCCTACATAGCTTGGTTTGCGCTCTACTACTTTCAAAACGAAATCGGGATTTTTGGGCTTGCCTTTGATATTCTTAGCTTCCAGACTCAAATAGTTAAAAAGTCCAGTGGAATAAACCCTTTGCTCGCTTTTCAATATCCTTTCACGGCTGTAAATCTCCCCTCTCTTTATTATGAGCTCTCTTTCAGCTACTTTTTTATCCGTTAAAGAAAACCCTTCAAAATAAATCTCTCCAAATTTTACTTCTTCATCCGGATTTATATAGAAATTAACCCTGGCTTGAGTACTATCATTGCTAATTTCATATTCCATGTTTACCTGGCAATAAGGATAACCATAATTTGCATATATGCCTTTCAGACTAAAGGCAACCTGATCTAATTTGGAAAAACTTAACGGCTCTCCGGATTTCAACTTCTCCAGTTCCTTTTTTTCTTTAAAAGCTAAGCTGCTCAACCCCCCCTCTAAGTTAAAACTTTCTAATCTGGTCTGGCCTCCCTCGTAGATGGATAAGGATAACCAAACATTGTTTTCATTATCTATGTTATAATCGATGGTTGATTTAGCCTGCAGGAAACCGTTAGTATGATAGAGACTATCGATGGCATAACGGTCAATCTCCAGCTCCCATTTATTAAACCTCCGTTTTTTGAAAAGATTATACCATTTATTTTCCTTAATTGACATTTTCATTTTTATCTTCTTATCTGAAAAATAAGAATTCCCCGACACCTCGATTCTCTTGATTACGGGTTTTTCAAAAGCTGCCTGTTCAGCCTTTAGTACTTCATCCCTCTTGACAGGTAATATCAAGAAAATCAGTGTTATTAAGAATATTATGTTTTTAATGCTATGCTGGTTCATCAATATTCCCAGAATAGGTTCAGCCCTAGATGAAAGAACCCTTGTTTATCCCGGAAGGCTTCGAGGTAAAATCGTTTTCCCAGATAGTATTCCATTCCGGCTTCCTGCCCGGTAGCTTCTGATAACCTGCGGGTATATCTGAAATAGATTTTATCTGACAGGTATTTTCCTACAGTTACCTCTGACTCCAGCAGGCTGAACTTACCAGGTTCCAGAGGTTTTATTTCAAAAGTTTCAACCCCAATATTCCGGGTAGCCAGATTCTCAATAAACCGATTGGCATAAGCCTCTCCCAGACTTCCTGCTAACCTGTATTGGAAGATACTGCTTTCACCAGATTCTGTTTTAGAGAAACTCTGGTGAAAAGTCAGAAGCTCAGCTATCTCTTCTTTGGAATAAGGGGAGTCTGTTGCAGGTTTTATCTCCGGTGCAGAGAGAGTCCCCCCTATGGACAGCTCTAATTCCTGGTTTTTCTGTATGGCAGAATCTTTTGAAGAATAGGCTGTACCCCTTAAAGAAGCGGAAACCAAAAAATCTAATTTAGGATCAATTTTTTGAATATCATCAAATATAAATTCACCCTTTTTTATTTTAAAAGTTGTACCGTATATAAAATGCTTTCCCCTAATGGTTTCAAGATTACCCAGAAGTTTCAAATCTCCTTCTTTTCTGGATAACTGAATCTCCCCTTTGAATTCAGTCTGCATATCCTGGTTCAAAACCCAGAGGTTGTTAGCTCCAGATAAAACCAGTTCAAGGTCCCATAAGTTCTCCCTGGGAATTGGAGGACCTGCTCTATTCTGTATCAGAGTATTAAAAGGATCTTTAAAAGCCAGATGGGAAAAAATTATCTCTCCGCTTACCAGTGGAGGGTCTTGTCCGTTTATCTCCAGGTTCAAATCCGTAGTGGCGATCAGGTTGGCATACTCGTAGCTCAGGGGTAAATCTCTGGCATTCAGATACAAATTATACTTGAACTTTTTTATGTCTCCCATGTTAATATTCCCCTGCAATAGAACCTCCCCTTTTATTTTCCTTCTTGGAAAAAATAAGTGCCAGATTTTCTTCAGGATATTCTCCTGTGAAATCTCCTCATGGGATGAAACTCCACTAATTTCGTCTATAAATATGTTCTCATTTTTCATTCTTAATTTAGCCTGGACTTGAGTCAAGGTATTCCTGAAGGGAACCAGTTTTAAAGTACCCGAAGACAGTTCCGTACTGCCTTCGAACACTGGATGAAGAGGTGTTCCTGTAATATTCACACTGCCTTTTAATTTACCCTGCAGATATTCCACTTCCGGAATCAAAATATGTATGAGACTGAATTTATTACCCTCGCCTTTCAATACTATATTCTGAGGTTCATCCTGAAGTTTCACGGATACGGGAGAAAAAGAAAGGTCGAACGGCATATATCCGGAAAGCAAATAATCACCATCTGGATGAAGGAGTGATATTTTATCGAAAGATAGCTGCTTTTCTTTGTAGGATAAATTTCCACTGAAGAATCCCAGATCAACATTTTCATAATATAAATCCCTGATCTCAGAATACAGATTCAGTTGGGGTTCTTTGAACATCCCTTCGAATTTCAAAGCTGCATCCAACCACCCAGCTATTCGTTTAGAGGGTAGGAGAAGTCTTGCCCAGGGTGAAATCTGGATATGATTGACGTCTAATGTCAGCTTCATCCTTTCCTGATAGTCTATTCTCCCCTTTATAGAGAACTCTCCTTCCTCAGTTTTAAAGCTATTATCTGTAAATCTAACCTCATCCTTATCTATCTCGATTCTGGCTGGTACTGCAGACTCAATTTTATTGCCTCTATAATCCAGTTTTATTTCCTCAAATCTCAAAACCTGGGGATAACTGGATATCTCCATATCTCCGTGAAAAATTAATGAAAGCCATTCATTTGACAGCCTGGTGGGTTCGATAGTGACCGAGTCTTTTTCCAGAAGAATCACAGAAGAGAGTGAGTCATAGGGTATACCCCAGGCGCTTCCATCTAAAAGTAATAGATTTATATCTCCGCCTCTTCTGCTGATGAATTTATCTATCTTAATATTTGATTTTAAATTTGAGCTGAACAATTCGTATCCCCAGATGGAATCGGACTCAAAATCACCTTCTAAGGCAAAATCAGTAAGAGGTCCGGAAGCAGTAAAACGAAAAACACCCCTCCCTTTTATATCGCGGATAAATGTCTGCCCTGTAAAATCTCTTAAGTCATTAAAAACTGCACTCCCTTTTATGCTCAGTGAATCAGTGTATCCGATTCGCCCCTCTCCCACCACCTCCGTATTTTTATACCAGATTTTAAAATCCTTATCCAGTTTAATCTCATCTAAATAAACAGAGAGTCTCCCTTGAGCCCTGGAGAAACTGTATCGATCGAACTTACCTGATTCCAGATCTACTGTAAAATCCTGACTG
>JAOUFL010000090.1 GCA_029858245.1 Candidatus Zixiibacteriota bacterium | reverse complement strand
GATTTAACCGAGGCTGTTGCCGGAACCAAATATGTGGGTGAGGAACTTTACAGTATTGCTGAGGTTTTTTCAGCCTAAGATGAAAAACCTTCTATCAAAAAATCTTCTTTTAATTTTCGTTGCTCTAGTTTTGATTTTACCTTTAGCTAAGTCAAGCCAGGCTGTTGATATTAGCACCTCTGATATGATAGGTTTAAGAGGTGGAGTATGGAAAGTTGAAGAAGCCGGAGATTTGCCCTCAACGATTGATGCCAAAACCTATACCCCCTATCTGGAGCTATTTCTCTCCTATGGCTTAAAGAAAGGCTTCTCTCTGGAATTTGATTTGGGCGCAGGCTACAGGGGAGATACGAAATTCATATTTGAGGATGGTTATTACTGGGAGAACTGGAACCTCTATCCCATATCCGGGAAAATTAAATACTCTTTTCTCTCATTTTATTCCCCAAATAATTTTCAGCCCTATCTAGATCTGGGCTTGACTTTCCTGACCAGCAGCAGCACATATAACGACGCCTACTATCTGGATATAGTTCATGTGAGGACGAAATCGGCCCTGGGAGCCTTAGCTGGCTGGGGTTTGGATTATAGCCTTTCTCCCAGGATCTTATTCAACCTCGATTTCCAATATCGCTGGGTTAGTTTTAATAAAGAGGTCGCCGGGATAAAAAATTATAGTGGTCCACAGTTGACTTTTGGGCTTGAATATATTATAAAGCATAAGAAAAAATAGGAAAACAGGAGTAAATTTTTGACCAGGAGGAATTAAAATGGCAGTAAGAATCGGTGTCAATGGTTTTGGCAGGATTGGCAGACTGGTTTATCGGGCAGGTTATAAGAATCCCAAATTGGAGTTCGTGGCAACTAACGATATAACCGATGCCAAGACTTTAGCTCATCTTTTGAAATATGATTCAGTTCACGGCAAAATGAATGCGGATATTAAAGCTGAAGGGAATAAGATAATCGTGGATGGCAAAGTTCTAGAAGTTTACGCAGAAAAGGATCCCTCAAGTCTTCCCTGGGGTAAATTAGGAGTGGATATTGTAGTGGAATCAACCGGAAAGTACGCAGATGGTAAATCCGCCATGAAACATATCGAAGCGGGTGCCAAAAAGGTTTTGATCTCAGCCCCTGCAAAAAAGTCTGAGGTTCCGGTTCAGACCATAGTCTTAGGGGTAAATGATGATAAGTTCGATTCCAAAAAACATCAGATCTTCACCATAGGTTCCTGCACTACTAACTGTCTTGCGCCTATTACCAAGGTGATCAATGATAACTTCGGAATAAAGTACGGTTTTATGACCACTATCCACGCCTACACCAATGACCAGAGGATTCTGGATACCCCTCACAAGGATTTGAGAAGAGCCAGAGCCGCAGCAGTATCTATGATTCCAACCACTACGGGAGCAGCGAAAGCTCTCTCTCTGGTTCTGCCTGAACTGGAAGGAAAGCTGGATGGGGTTGCAGTAAGGGTTCCGGTGTGCAATGCCTCTCTGGTCGATTTTGTATGTGAAACAGAAAAAGAGGTAAGTATTGACAGCGTAAACTCCGCCTTTAAAAAGGCATGTGAGGGAAAGATGAAAAAATACATCGAATACTGCGAGGACCCCATCGTATCGGTAGATGTAATTGGGAATCCACACTCTTCTATTTTCGATGTATCCTCCACCATGGTTAAAGGTAAAAATCTCTTGAAGGTTTTTGCCTGGTACGATAATGAATGGGGTTTCTCCATGCGAATGATAGAGATGATGGAATTGATGAGCAAATAAATAAAAATTCAAGAGTTTAAAGGCTCAAAGGTTCAAGGAGAAAAAAGAAAGAGAGTATGAAAAAATGAACAAGTTGACCATAGACGACCTGAAGCTGAAGGATAAAAGGGTGCTGGTGAGGGTAGATTTTAATGTTCCCCTGAATGAGAAAAAAGAGGTCACAGATGATACTCGCATAGTGGAGTCCCTGCCCACCATCAAAAAGATTTTGAATGACGGGGGAAAGGCAATTTTAATGTCTCATCTGGGCAGGCCCAAAGGTAAAGATCCTAATCTAAGTTTAGCTCCAGTAGCTAAAAGATTAGAGAAGCTCCTACGCTGGCCAGCTAAATTTGTGGATGATTGCATAGGTGAAAAAGTAGAAAAAGCCGTTTCCGAATTAAAGAGTTCAGAATATCTTCTTCTGGAGAATCTGAGGTTTTATCCTCAAGAGGAAAAGAATGACCCCGAATTCGCTAAAAGCCTGGCTAAATTAGGTGATATTTATATAAACGATGCCTTTGGAACAGCTCACCGTGCTCATGCTTCCACTGAAGGGGTTACAAGATATTTCAAAGAATGTGCAGCTGGTTACTTGATGCAAAAGGAGTTGAAGTATTTAGGGATGACACTATCTGATCCTAAAAAGCCCTTTGTAGCTATTCTTGGCGGTTCCAAGATATCAGGAAAGATAGATGTGATAAAGAATCTTATGGATAAAGTCGATACTCTCCTGATCGGTGGAGGTATGGCTTTTACCTTCTATAAGGCACTGGGTAAGGAGATTGGTTCTTCTCTTCTGGAGGAAGACAAAGTTGGATTAGCCCAGGATATTTTGAAGGAAGCAGAAAAAAAGAAACTTGATTTTTTGCTTCCCGTAGATTTTCTTATCGCATCCGAGGCAAGGGAGGATGCCTCCACCAGGGTGGTGGATAAGGATAGCATACCTCAGGGATGGAAAGGTCTGGATATTGGACCTAAGACGGTTGAACTTTATAAAGATAAATTGAGTAATGCTAAAACCGTTGTTTGGAATGGTCCAATGGGAGTCTTTGAGATTGATAAGTTCTCAAAAGGGACCAGGGAAGTTGCCCAAAAGCTCGCCCAGATAACTGAGGGAAGTGCTGTAACTATAGTGGGTGGGGGGGATTCTGTGGCAGCTTTAGCTAAAGATAATTTAGAAAAAAGAATGTCACATGTCTCAACCGGTGGAGGAGCTTCCTTAGAATTTTTAGAAGGGAAAACCCTACCTGGAATTGCAGCATTGACCGACAAGAAATAAACTAACTTTTCATATAAAGGAGAAAAACTAAGAAATTGAGCCAGAAAAATAATAATCGTCATAATAATCAAATCATTAAGAAAACCAGGTCTCTTCTGATTGCAGGCAACTGGAAGATGTATAAAGATCATAATGAAGCATACAATTTAGCCCTGACATTAAAGGAGCGCCTGGCAGATATATCCAGTATCAAGGTGGTAATATGCCCGTCTTTCACCTCCCTGCATACAGTCTCCCTGGCCTTAAAGGGATCTTCCCTGCTTTTAGGTGCCCAAGATGTCCACTGGGAAAAAGAAGGGGCATTCACCGGTGCGATCTCTCCTTTAATGCTCTTGCTTTTGGGCTGTCGATATGTCATAATTGGACATTCAGAGCGGAGGAATCTATTTCAGGAAACCAATAAAACCATCAATCTGAAACTAAAAGCTGTTTTAAAGGAGAATCTAACACCCATACTCTGTATCGGTGAAACTCTTCAGGAAAGGGAAAAAGGGAATACAGAGCTGGTAATCGAAGATCAGTTGAAAGGTGGTTTAGTTGATCTCCCGGCAGAAGATGTAGGTAAAATGGTTTTAGCTTATGAACCAGTCTGGGCTATAGGCACAGGTAAAACTGCCACTCCTAAACAGGCTAATGATGTGCATATTTTCATCCGTAAAAAAATTGAGGAAAAAGTCGGACAAGAGATCGCTAAAAATATGTCAATACTTTATGGTGGATCTGTAAAACCAGAGAACGCTAAAGACCTTTTGAGAGAACCGGATATAGATGGTGCCCTGGTAGGGGGAGCAAGCCTTAATGAAGAGTCTTTCGAGAAAATAGTTAGAAGTGGTATAGATTTATTGTGATAATTTCAGATTCTAATTAAAGGAGGAGTTTTGTACGGTCTTCTAATAATTTTACATGTGCTTATCTGTATAGGCTTAATAATCACAGTCCTCATGCAGTCAAGTAAAGGGGAGGGATTGGCAGGCGCTTTTGGTGGATCGGGTATTACCGGAGCAGTTTTCGGTGGCAGAGGTGCAGCTACTTTCCTTTCCAAAGCAACTACAGTTTTGGCTGTAGCTTTTTTCTTGAGTTCCATCGGGTTATCCTTCATCACTCCCTTGGTTGGACCCAGGGGTGGTGGTAAGAGCGCCATCACGGAAGAGGCGCAGAAAGAAAGAAGCCAGGGACCATTCCCAGCAACCAATGTTCCCGGAGCAACCCAGGAGACACAAACCCAGGAGGGTCAGAAAACAGAGCTACCCCCTTCGCTCCCGGAAGGTGAAGGCAAGTAGTTTTTAAAGAGAATTATTATGCGGAAGTGGTGGAACTGGCAGACACGCTATCTTGAGGGGGTAGTGGGGTAACCCGTGGGGGTTCAAGTCCCCCCTTCCGCAGATCTTCCATCTGCTCTAATTCTTAATTTTTTTCATTTAAAAAGCTTAATATCTTTAATTAAAACCGCTTGGTTTATTGGCTTTAACCTTCCTTGCGAAAATCGTTTCTTTCAGGAAACACTATCTGCTTTGATTCGACTTATTAAACTTGACATAAATAAAATGACTTTCTTAATTGATAACAGATAAAACAGGAGAGAAGGGATGGCTCGTAAGGAAACCACTTTATATGAGAAAACACTTTTTGCAGACTTCATACGCGAACTGCTCAATCGCCGTAATCTCTCCTTCAGGAGAGTAGCTAAAATAGGTCAGGATTTAGGATTTGAAGTCTCAGCCAGCAACATCTATAAATCGATACATAACTCGAAAAAAAGCCCTCTGAAGCCCGAATACATAAACATGTTTGCCACCATTTTCAACCTGGACGAGAGGAAGATCGTGGAAAAGGTATTGGAAGATAAATATTGTGACTATTTCTTCGAGGATATCATAACCCCCGAGCAGCTCTTAAAACAGGTTCTACAGCATTCCCAGGCAGGTAGAACGGAGGAGGCAAAATTCCTTCTGAAAAAATATATCGAGTTCTTGAGAGATTTTAAAGAAGCGGATAACTGGCAGAGGATAGAGTATGATCTGAATATGAAATTTGCAAGCTCGCTTAAAGATCAGGGGCGCTATCTTTCAGCCCTGGATCAGTGTTTTGTCCTGCTAAACTCCGGTGGTTACAGTGTAGAGGAAAAGAACCAAACCAAACTCAAAGAAATGATTGACATACTGCATCTGATCACATGTCTGCTTTACCGTCTTAATCGAAAGGTGGAATTCGAGATCTTCTGTAATGCGGGGCTTCATTTAGCTCAATACAGGTTGAAAGACCTGTTCCAGAGACTCAGGTTTGAAGCAGTAAAAGCTAATTTCCTGCATGACAACAGGATGTATAAAGACTGCATTCACGTTAACACTCAGATTGTGAAGAGCCTGAAAAAATATCTGCCGGGATTAAAAACTGGAGACGGCAGTTTATATAGAAAATGTCTGTGTAATTTAGCCTCTGCTTTGACTAATTTAGGCTGGGTACTGGCGGAGACAAGCAGAGAGAAATATGGAATTCTTAAAGGATTAAAATATATCCAGGAAGGTTATGCTACCATTCAGCGAACAGACCACCAGAAGCTAACCGCGCATATACTCTTTTATTTTGCCAGAACAAATTTAATACTAAAAGAATATGCAAAAGCCTCCGAACTTTTTCTTAAATCCAAGAGCATAGCAGAGAAAGAAGGTTTTTTGGACCTGATCACTTTCAACCACTGGGGTCTGGGAATGGCATGTTTAGCCCGGAACGATAAAAAGTCTGCAGAACAATATTTTCACCTGGCAAAATCAGAGATTCAGAACCTGGAGGAGGATACGGTAGATAAGAGAGAAGTGGAAGAATTTCTTATGCTCAGAATGAGGAATAAAAAGAAGTAAATATAGTTATATCGGTAGAGGAGTTAAGGATTTTTGAGAAAAGAAGTACCGAGTACGAAAGAACATAAGAAGCAAAGCGCGAGTGTAATCAGTCCGGATTACTGGGAAAATGTGATCTTACCCGGGGAACATACGGGATCGTAATTCCTTAGGCAAAGCCTTTCCCTTTTGTTCTCTGAGGTAAGAGAGCAAAAGGAGGTGAGGGTCTTGCCTAAATCGATGCATAGCCCGGAGCCATGCCTGCTAGAAAAAACCAGATGGCATCCCTATTCTTTACAATGCTTGACCACAGAGAAGTTCATCCAGGTGGTAAATCGGATCTTAAGGGGTGAATACACTTTGGTGAGATTCAACAAGACTAAGGAAACCGAAAGGGTTTTTGGACTGACGGACTCTCAACAAGAATCGCCCCCGGATGGTGCTGAGAAATCCGAGATCACCGATTCTTAAATCTCACGACGAAGAGGGGATGTCCCTGTTAGGGAACCGGGCAAGGGTTGCACATAATCCCAAGATGAAAAAAAGGATCATATTATCTTCTGCATCCGTATAATAGCATTGAAATTGTGAGGCTAAAAGATATGCCAGTAGAGTCAAAATCCCCCCGAAAATAAAAGCTTTAGCATACCCTTCCTTTTTATCCTTATATTTTTTTAAAAGATTCTTCAGTATAACCACCCAGAAAAAAATAAAAGCCGAAAGACCTATTATCCCGGCATTAACCGCTACATTTAGAAAGTCATTATGCGCATGTTCGAAAATAACTGAAGGCACCTTCAGGTACATCCGGTAAAACTCCTGAAAATTTCCAAACCCTATACCAAAAATCGGGTAGTCTGTAAAAATGTCAAAGGAGGTTGACCAGATAACAGATCTGATATCTGCCTGTTCCAAAGACCCAGCCTTAACTGTCATAATCGAACGACCTAAAATCCCCGGGTCTATTAAATAGATCAGGATAAAATATCCTGCAACTGCCAGCAGCTCATTTTTTTTATTTGGATTTTTCGTGAGTGAAAAATAGAAAATGAAGATTATGACCTGTGCCAGCAGGGTACTCCGTGTATAGGTAAACAGATTCCCTGTAACACAGAGAATTGCGATTGCAAAATAAAATATTTTCCAGCGAGGCCTCTTTTCGTAAGCTCCCAGACAGAAACTGACTATGCCAATCAACATAGCATAAAAAGCATAAGTTAAGGGCAGGTTAAAGAAAGCAACGGAGCGGAATTTCCTGTAGGGCAGAACCAAATCCAGAACTTTATGTCTTATAAGATCGATGCCGGTATAGTGCTGCCAGATAGCATAGATCGCTACAAACGCAGAGGTAATGAATACCAGGTTAACTAAATTTCTGATAAATTTTTCATCTTTGACATTATTTATCAGGAGAAATGGAATTACCAACAACCATTCATCCCTCAAGCTGTTGAGGCTTGCCATTCTATCCCGGGAGAAGATAATGGAAAGGAGAAAAGCACCCAGGTAAAGTATGACCGGCAGTTCAAAAAAAGAGCTTACCCAGCTAAGGATTTTTCTATCGATAATCTTCCAAGCCCAGCCCAAAAGAGCAAACCAGAGCCCGGTTTGTGCTCCGGCTATGGAAAAAGGGGAGAAAATTGCAAAGATAATTAAACCGAGATTAACCAGAGATTGAGGAGATACAGATTTTGGGTTTTTCCCCAAAAGCCAATTGGACATAAAATCCTCTTAACTAAGAAAGCTTCTTCATAACTTCTAAGAATTTACCCGCCAGGGTATTCATTCCAGGGGGTAATTTCTTTATATATCTTGAACCCAGTTCAAAATCAATACTCTCCCATACTCGTATTAAAGCTAACAGAACAGGATAAGATATAACGCCGATTAATATACAGACTATAGACCCGGAAATACCCGGTAAAAAGAGGGAGAAAAAGTAAACTAATACTCCCATTACACATGAAGCGAAGCTAATTTTCAGTATCTGAATAAATGGAAACCTTCTTTTTAAAAGGAAGGCATATACATAAAAAATTACACCCAGTCCAAAGAAAACCTGCGCGGAAAAGTTGACCCATACCGCTCCAATAGCCTGATATCTGCGGGTGAGGGAAAGGTTCAGGAGCAGCTTCAAAAAAACTGAAAGCACATAAAACAAAAGCACCGTTTTCTGTTTTTCCAGGCTATAAAGGAAAGAGACTGAAACCCTGGAAATAGAGCCAAAGACACCTGCCAGAAGGACAATTGAAAATATTATGGCTGAAGGCATATATTCTGCGCCATAGATACCAGTGATAATCCGCGGAGCTAAAAAAACTCCCCCCACACAGAGAGGAATTGCTATAAGAGCTATATATCTGCTGGAATGTCGATGAATATCTATCAGGCGTTCTTTTTGACCACCTCCATAGGCTTCTGACATAGTAGGCAAAAGTATACCGGTTAAGGCACCGGGCAAAAGTAAAATCACCTTACTGGCGAGATTGAAACCCAGATTATAGAAAGCTATCTGATTTTCAGAGCTGTAAGCCCCCAGGAATAATAGCTCAAACCTCTCCCAGAGCAGAACCTCTAAAAGAAGTATTACGAAAATACTTTTACTATACGTTACCAGTTTAAACTTTAAATCTTTGCTCAGGGGTTCTCTCACATAAGGATACTTTTTCAAATGATAGAAGTTGAAATAAAGTAACACACCTAAGAAATTGGAGATAACGCTGACCCAGAGAAGATATTCCACTTCTCCCTTAAAAACCAAAGCTAAGAGGATCAATAAAAAAGTAACAGGAGAGAGGATAAAAGTTAAAAATGCTACTAAATCAAATCTTAGAAAACCCTCGAATGCTGCCATATAGATGGCTAACAGTCCCATCGGGATAATTCCCAGGGAACCAATTTTAAGATAAATACTCAGGTAGGGTTTGTGATAAAAATTTGCTATAGCCGGTGAAAAGAAAAACAGTAAAACCGTAACCAGGATGCCCGCTCGAAAAATCCATCGAAAAGAATTAGTAAGAATTTGTCCTGCAGAATTAAGATCTTTTCTGCCAGCAGATTCTGATAAATACCTGGTTACTGTTGTGGGAAGACCCAGATTGACAAATAACCCTGCTATGGTTAAAATCCAGAAAGCCAGGCTGTATTCGCCTAATTTTTCAGGACCTAATAACCTGGCAATGAGTATGGAAGTTAAAAAGCCAAAAAAAAGCCCTGTTCCTCTGAAAAGGAAGTTGTAAAA
>JAOUFL010000081.1 GCA_029858245.1 Candidatus Zixiibacteriota bacterium | reverse complement strand
TAAAAAGCGTTTCCTGCTAAGGTAGGAGTATAAATCTTCTGAGTTATCTGCAATTTCTATTTGTTTTTAAGGTAGGTTTTACTCATATCTTTTTCAACCAGGTCGCAGACTATATGGCCAATCAGTATATGTACCTCTTGAATCCTCTGTGTCTCAAAAGAAGGGACAATAATAGAAAAATCTGCTATTCTATGCATCTCCCCACCTCTTTTACCTGAAAGAGCTAAAGTTTTCAATCCCATCTTCCTGGCAGTCTTTACTGCCTGATTAACATTAGGAGATTCTCCAGAGGTGCTTAACGCCAAAAGGCAATCTCCTTTTTTGCCCAGAGCTTCTACCTGTCGGGAGAAGATCTTATCAAAACCGAAATCGTTAGCCGCCGCAGTAAGAATCGAGGAATTAACGGTCAAGGCAATTGCCGGCAGTGCTTTTCTTCTAGAGGTAGGTTTTAATCTGACCACCAGCTCTCCTGCAATATGCTGAGCATCCGCAGCAGATCCTCCGTTACCGCAGAGGAAAATCTTATTACCTTTTTTCAGACAACCGGTTAAAATCTCTGCAAGCTTAACAATCTTTTGCGAAAGCTCTGATTTTACTTTTTCTTTTAAGGCAATGCTTTCCTCAATCTGAGAACGAACCGTCAAAAGCTGTTTTGTGTTTTTTGTCATATCATTTTTAAACTGATGGAACAGACATCTCTATCAGTTCCCTTTGTTTTCCTCATCAACGTTCACAATGTATAGCCTTAGCAAAATCTTTCAATATTTTATCGGTCCCTTTTTCCTCCAAGGTATTACCTATAACCACAAAATTAGCCCCGGCTTTTACTTTTTCTCTTGCTGTTTTTGGGTCTCTTATCCCTCCTCCGATTATCAGGGGAAGGGTTATGAATTTTCGAACCTCTTTAATCAGGGAAGCAGGGACCGAGTTTTCTGCTCCTGAGCCGGCATCCATAAAGATAAATTTCATACCTAAATATTCTGCAGCTAAGGCATGAGCGCAGGCTATATCCGGTTTATTTGAGGGCAAGGGCAGGGTATCGGACATAAACTGAACTGAGGTCATCTTTCCGGATTCAATTAACATATAGCCGGTAGGAAGTGGTTCTAAACCAAATTCTTTTATCACCGGCGAGGCTTTTACCTGTTCACCTATCAGAAGATTGGGGTTTCTACCGCTGATAAGCGATAAAAACAGTACTGCATCTGCAAATTTAGATACCTGGATAGCATTGCCGGGAAAGATTATTACGGGGGTTTGGACCTTTTCTTTTATATTTTTTATCGCTTCATCAAAATGAGTAGATAGAAGCAGGCTCGAGCCAACTAAAATTGCATCTGCCCCGCCTTTTTCTGCCCGCCAGGCTAAATCAGCAATCTCTATTGGGGATAATCTGTCCGGGTCTAACAGGATTAAGAAACCAGCTTGTTTCTCTTTAATGACTCTTAATAATCTCTGATATACTTTCAAGTTACCCTCAATTTGAAATTGGAATGTAAAGCTTTAGCTTTACTTGAGGCAAACCTGAAGGTTTGCACTCCAAATACCTACTTCAACATCTTTCGAATTATCTCCGGTACCTGAGATAAGGCGAAATCTAATTTTTTTATATCTTTCCCACCAGCTTGAGCTAAATGTGGTTTTCCTCCACCATTACCGCCGGTGAGCTTTGCAACCTCCTTAACTATCTCTCCTGCTTTAATACCCTTTTTTACCAAATCATCTGTTACCACAACTACAAAATTGATTATATCGTTAGAGACTGTGGCAAATACTCCGATGGATGATTTAAGATTTTCCCTTAAGGCATCTGCTAAATTCAATAAGTTCTCCCTGTTCAGGTTCTTATCTTTGTAGGCGATGATTTTTATTCCTTTTAATTCTAGAGCATTCTCTGACAGCTCCTTTATCTTCTCCTTAGCACTTCCAGCCTCTGCAATTTTTACTTTCTTCTCCATCTCTCTGGAACATTCCAGAAGCTCATTTACTTTCGTCGCTAACTCTTCTTTGCTAACTTTCATAATAGAGGAGAGCTCTTCCAGGGTTTTCTCCTCGGATTTAGTCAACTCATAAGCACCTTTTCCAGTTACTGCTTCTATTCTTCTTATGCCGGCAGCGATACTTTGTTCCGAGATTATCCTGAAAAATCCGATTTCGCCTGTAGCTTTAACATGCGTACCTCCGCAGAGCTCCATCGAGTAATCATCTATCTTTATCACCCTGACAGAGTCCTCATACTTTTCTCCAAATAAAGCCATAGCTCCAAGCTTTTTCGCCTCTTCCAGGCTGGTATTGAAGGTTTCAACTTTTAGATTCTCCCAAATTTTCTGGTTAACCCTGTATTCTATCTTCGCCAGTTCTTCCTCAGTCAAAGCTTTAAAATGTGTGAAATCAAACCTGAATCCATCGGGCTCAACCAGAGAGCCTGCCTGATGAACATGTTCCCCTAGGGTTTCTCTTAGGGCTTTATGCAGAAGATGAGTAGCAGTATGGTTACGCATGGTAGATTTGCGGCGTTCCGCATCGATCTCAGCGAAAACCTTTTTATTTATCTGTTTATAGATGTCACCCTTTTTGATTTCTCCCAGGTGAATTATCTGGTCACTTTTTTTAATAACTTCTTTAACTTCAAATTCAAATTCATCATTAAAAATCTTTCCCAGGTCGTTTATCTGTCCCCCCGATTCAGCATAAAAGGGGCTCTGATCGAGAATTATGCCTTTTCCTTCTTCGAATATAAATAGAATTTTTGATTCGGTCTTGTAAGTTTCATACCCTCTGAATGTAGATGTTCCTTCAATATTCCAGGATACAGTAATTTCCTTTACGGTAGCCTTAGTTCCAACTCTGGATAATTCTCTCTGTTTTTCCAACTCTTTTTCAAAACCCTCCATATCCACAGAAAGGTTTTTCTCCATTGCCATAACCTGAGTTAAATCAATGGGGAAGCCATAGGTATCATAAAGCTTGAATGCTTCCTTGCCTGGAATAACTTTATTGCCTTTTTTGATAACCTTTTCTGCTACTTCTTCAAAAAGCTCAATACCTGAATCAAGGGTCTCGCCAAACCTTTCCTCTTCAGATTTAATCACCAGGGCGATATGCTCTTTTTTGGCTTTAAGTTCAGGATAGTCTTGACCCATCAAGTTAACCAACACACCTGAGAGCGCATGCATAAAAGGTTCGTGCAGATCCAGAAGTCTGCCGTGCCTGGCTGATCTTCTTAGAATTCTCCTTATGACATAACCCCTGCCCTCATTTGAAGGGATCACACCATCTGCTATGGCGAAGCTCAAAGCACGGATATGGTCGGCGATTACTTGAAAAGAGTCAGAATGAGTCGATTTCTTATATTTTTGTCCAGAGATCTCCTCTGTCTTTTTGATTATAGGCGCAAATAAGTCTGTATCGTAATTTGAATCCACATTCTGCAATAGAGCAGTTAATCTCTCGAAACCCATCCCGGTATCGACGGTCCTGGATGGCAAATCGGTCAGTTTCCCATTTTCATCTCTGAAATATTGCATAAATACCAGATTCCAGATCTCTATAACCCTGCCACACCCGCAATTGACACCGCAGTCAGGTTGGGAACAGCTATACTCCTTACCACGGTCATAATGTATCTCTGAGCAGGGCCCACAGGGACCCACTTCAGCCATCTCCCAGAAATTTTCTTTTTCGTCGAACCTTAAAACCCTACTCTTTTTTATATCCGTATTCTGATACCATAATTTCTCAGTTTCTTCATCATCTTTAAAAATTGTTGCCCAGAGTTTCTCTTTGGGAAGTCTGCAAACCTCCGTCAAGAACTCCCAGGCATAGATTATTGCTTCCTTTTTGAAATAATCCCCAAAAGACCAGTTACCTAACATCTCGAAAAAAGTGTGATGAAAAGTGTCCTTGCCTACCTCTTCTAAATCATTATGTTTTCCTGAAACCCGGATACATTTCTGGGAAGAGGCAGCTTTATTGTAATCTTTTTTCTCCAGTCCCAAGATTAGCTTTTTAAACTGGTTCATACCGGCATTGGCAAAAAGTAATGTCGGATCATCTTCTGGAATCAAAGGTGAGCTGGGGATAATCTTATGGTCTCTTTCCTCAAAGAATTTCAAAAAATTTGCTCTTATCTCTGTGCTTTTCATCTTATTTAATATGGGAGTGTAAATCTCAAGATCCATTCTGGACCTTCAGGTTTGCTAGAAGGTAAACCCAAAGGTTTACACTCCAGAGTTTTTTTCTAACTTTAAAACCTGCTTGACAATATCATACGAAAAGCCTCTTCTCAACAGAAAATCAGACATCCTTCTTTTAGCTACATTTGGTTCCAAATTTTCATATCTCTTTTTTCTCTTATCTAAAAGTTTTTTGGCTAAACTCAGTTCCTCGGTTTCATCAGAGAAATATTCTTTCAGGGTTTTTTTTATAATATCCTCTTTTATCCCTTTCCGGTATAACTCCTGTTTTAAAAGAGCCTTACCACGAGGATTATTCGAAAGCCTGTCTCTTATCCAGGCAGAAGTGAACTCATAATCATCCAGCAAGTTCATTCTTTTTAAATTCTCAATAACCTCATCGATTATCTCTTTTGTAAACTCTTTTCTCTTTAATTTGTCCCTGATTTCCCTCTCACTTCTCATGCGGTATGATAATAACCTGAGAGAAACATCTTTTGCCTCTTTTTTAGTTTCTGTTTGAATTATCTTTTCAATTTTATTCTGCCCAAGTTCCTCTCCTTCTTTCAAACCGTACTTATATAAGACTTCCTCATCCAGACCAAAAGCGAATTTTCCATCTAAAAAAACTGACCATCTTCTGGGATTTCTCTTCTGAGACTCGATTTTAGTTATCCGGGGCATCTTGCCTAGAGTCGTTAAATCACCACAGGGAAACTATTTTCCCTTGCTTTTTGTTATTTCCACTGGTTCTTTTTCTTCAGATTTTGGTTTAATATGTAGGTTTTCCCATATTTCTTTTTCAATTTTGTTAGCGATATCCGGGTTATCTCTCAAAAACTGCTTTGCGCTTTCCCTTCCCTGTCCTAATCTTTCATCCTTATAAGAAAACCAGGTTCCGCTTTTATCCAGGATTTTTTGCTCCACTCCCAGGTCGATCAGCTCCCCTTCTCTGGAAATACCTTTTCCATAGATTATGTCAAATTCTGCAGCTTTAAAAGGAGGAGCAACCTTGTTTTTAACCACCCTTACTCTGGTTCTGGAGCCTGTAACATCCTCACCTTCCTTTATGGAGGAGATTCTTCGAATATCCAGCCTGACCGAGGAATAGAACTTCAAAGCAGTTCCGCCAGTTGTAGTCTCAGGGTTTCCAAACATAATCCCTATCCTCATTCTGATCTGATTGATAAAAACCACACAGGTTTTAGATTTACTTATAGTTCCGGTGAGTTTTCTTAGAGCCTGGGACATCAATCGTGCCTGAAGCCCCATATGCGCATCTCCCATCTCTCCCTCAATTTCTGCTTTTGGCACTAAAGCAGCTACAGAATCGATAACGATTAAGTCCACAGCTCCGCTTCTGACCAGAGTTTCAGTGATCTCTAATGCCTGTTCACCTGTATCAGGCTGGGAGATTAAAAGGTTGTCGATATCTACACCTAAGGCTTTGGCATAATTTGGATCCATAGCATGCTCAGCATCTACAAAGGCAGCAACTCCACCTGTTTTCTGGGCTTCCGAGAGGATATGCAGAGCTAAAGTGGTTTTACCTGAGGATTCTGGTCCAAATATCTCAACTACCCTTCCCCGGGGTACACCTCCCACCCCCAGTGCTAAATCTAAGGAAATTGAGCCAGTGGAAATCACAGGGACAGATATTCCCAAACTCTCACTCCCCAATCTCATTACCGAGCCCTTGCCGAACTGTTTCTCAATCTGGGAGACTGCCTGGTCTAATGCTCTTTTTTTCTCATTCGATGGCTGGGCTGTCATTTTCTTCCTCTCTTTCTTTTATGTCAGGTTATAAGATTTATTTTAAAAAGCGGCGTGTAGATGGATCCGCCTGGATGAAGCTGGGATTTCATCAACACCACTTCTTTGATTACTATTTCCTCTGGCTGGAAATCTATGCTTTTCACAAGCTCTGTTAACTTTTCTACATTTTTAGGAGATTTAACCCTACCGATGGTCAGATGAGGCGAAAATTCCCTGTTCTCTTTAGGAAAACTTAGGTTCTCCATCTCCTGCTCAATTTTTCTCTGTATTAAGCCCAGCTCCATCTTTCCTTTCTCAACTCCTATCCAGATAACCCTGGGTCTTTTCAAATTGGGAAAACATCCTAAATCTTTCAAGCTCAGCTTAAAACCCTTTACACCTTCCAGAGCTTTCCTGGTTCCCTCAAAAACTATTTTCATACTATCATCTGAAACCTCACCTAAAAATTTTAAAGTAGCATGTACATTACCGGGCTTAACCCAGGCCACATCTGCACCAACTCTCCTTAGAGGTTCCTGAAGTTTTTCTATTTCCCGTTTAAGCTCATCGGTGAGCTCAACTGCAATAAATGAACGCATACTATAAATTTTTGGAGTGCATTGACTTTTTCAGTGCATACCTCATCAATTATGAGGTGCTCCATACTCCATAAAAAGCCTTATAAGATTCAAAGCTGCTTGAATGGTTCTCTCTCTTATCGCCTGCCTGTCCCCTCCAAAGATGAACTTCTGAGCAAAAGAATCGTTCTCATGAGCAAAACCGAGATAGACCAGTCCAACCGGTTTTTCCTCTGTTCCACCTGTAGGCCCGGCAATTCCGGTAGCAGATAATCCATAATCTGTCCGAATTAACTTTCTTACTCCCTCTGCCATCAAGATGGCTACCTGCTCGCTAACTGCACCATACTCTTCAATGATCTCCTCAGGAATTTTTAATAATTCTATTTTAGCCTTATTGCTATAGGTGGTAATCCCGCTCATAAAATAGTTTGAGCTCCCGGGGACATTGGTAAACTTCGCACAGATTAGCCCTGCAGTACAGGATTCAGCCACGGAGATCGTTTTTCTCTTGCTCATAAGCTTTTCACCTACAACTTCTTCTATGGTTTTTTTATCCTCTCCATAAATATATTCATTGAACATCTCCCTCAATTTTTTCTCAAATTCCTGAATATTTAAACGGGCTAAATCCTCTGACTCAGACGTGACCCTGAGTTTGAGATCTACTCCGGAATACCCCGGCAGGAAGGCTATTTTTACTGGGGATTTAGTCTTTAGCAAAGGTTCTATATTAACGTAAAGAGCTGACTCGATTATCCCCGTTGTCCTTAAGATCTTTTGAATAACAACCTTGCTCATAACTTTTGTCTTCAAAAAGGGTAAGATCTCATTTTCCATAATGGTTCTCATCTCTAAGGGAACTCCCGGAAGTGCGAAGAATAGTTTTTTTCCTTCCTGAAGGAATATACCTGGAGCTGAACCGTACTGATTGGGCAACGCTTTGGCTCCCTGGGGTAGAAGGGCCTGGTTTTGATTAATCTTGGGCATTTTAATCCCCCTTCTCTTGAAACCCTCTTCTACTTTTTTCAGGATATCCTCATGAAAAACTAAATTTCTCTTAAAAGCTTTAACTATCGCCTTTTTTGTCAGGTCGTCATTGGTTGGCCCGAGACCTCCGGTAGCAATGACCAAATCCGCTCGTTCCAGGCTTAACCTGATTGCCTCAGTAATTCTTTTTACATCGTCTCCCACAGAGGTTTTAAATATTATCTCCAGTCCTGATTCGGAAAGTTTTTCGCCGATATAGGCTGAGTTATTATCCAGTATCTCCCCGTGGATTATCTCGTCTCCAATAGTGATTATCTCTGCTTTCATAATCTCAAAATCCCTGAATATATTAAAATCTGCAAAACAAGATTAGTGTAAATACCGGCAGCTGTATCGTCCAGGGTTATACCTAACCCGCCTTTCATTTTCTCAAACCTTCTGATCGGAAATGGCTTGACAATATCCATTACCCTGAAAATAACATAGGCTAATATATACAAAAAAAACTTTTTTGGCAAAAACAAAAAAGATACAAGCATCCCGGAACATTCATCGATTACGATTTTCCTGTTGTCTTTTCCAAAAAGCTTCTCCGCACCAGCTGACGACCATATACTGACCAAGAACACAATCAGGGTAAATCCGCCTAAGAGATAAAAGTTGTCAGGAAGTAAAAACCAGACCAAAATGAAGGTCAAAAGGCTCCCCCAGCTTCCTGGGGCAAGTGGAATATATCCCACTCCGAAAAAGGTAGCCAATAGAACCTGAACTCTCTGCCAGAACCTTATTGAATTTATTTTAACACCCCCTTAAGTAATGGAATATTTTTCACCAGATAATCTATGCCGGTTATCAGGGTCAGAACCATACTGATAAAAACTAAAACGTCAAACACCTTGTAAATCAATGGATTAAAAAGAAAGCTCCAGTTATATCCCAGGGGAAGCAAGGTGGTCTCAAGATTAGTAAAAATCAGTATTATTGTTATAACCAGCATCTGGGAAAAGGTCTTCACCTGTGCTAAAATCGTAGGCATGATCACCATACCCTTATAGGCAGCTAAACTCCTTAGACCGGTAATAAAAAATTCTCTTACAATTATTACTAAAATCATCCAGGCTTTGACATAACCCAGAGCCACAAAGGAGATGAAAGCAGTGGAGACCAGGATTTTGTCTGCTAAAGGGTCCATAAACTTACCGAATCCTGTTACCACCCCATATTTTCTGGCAATATACCCATCATATAAATCGGTCAATGCTGCTACCACGAATATGAAGGTAGCAAAATAACGGGTGTAGATATTTTCTATCAAAAGGAAGACCATAAAAACCGGGGAAAGCAAAATCCGGGCTAAGGTGAGCTTATTGGGTAAGTTCATAAGTTAAAACTCTTTGAGCCAGGAATCATCCCTGACGTAATGATAGAATCAGCTTGGTAAATTTAAGCTTATAAAACTTATCAGTCAACAAAAAAACCGTTTTAAATAATACCTATTCTTAAAGGTTAAGAGGAAAGGTGAATTTAAACAAGAAGCAGAAAGCCATAAAGTTTTTGCCAACAGCACTCTACGGAAGACTCCAGCCTTCCAAACTGAAAACCTATCTGAGAAACGTATCCGGAGGGAAAGTTTCTACTACATTTTCCTGAAGAGACAGAAGTTATCTAAGACAGGTTCTATCCTACGATTTTTACGATCTTAAAAAGGTCTCGTTGCGAAAGATATATTTCACCATAACCAGAATCAGAATCCCGCAAAGGATCCCGTATAAAGCACCTGCCAGAACATCTAAAGGATAATGTACACCTACGTAAATACGGGATAATGAAACTAAGGCAGCCATAATTAACCAGACCGGCCAGGTTTTTCGATAAAAGTAAGTTAAAACCGTTCCTGCCCCAAAGATATTTGCGGCATGAGAGGAGGGAAGAGAGCCCGAATGAGAACAGCCAGCTAAGAGATGAACTTGTGTAAGGACATTGC
>JAOUFL010000193.1 GCA_029858245.1 Candidatus Zixiibacteriota bacterium | reverse complement strand
TAAGGAAAAAAATCCTCATCTGCCAGTGATTATGGTGACCAAAAGCGAAGAAGAGAATCTAATGAATCAGGCTATTGGAGAGAAAATAGATGATTATCTGACCAAACCGGTTAATCCCAGCCAGGTTCTCTCAGCTACCAAGAGAATACTGGAAAAAAGAAAGATAAGAAAAGAACATCTGTCCAGAAAATACGTAGAGGATTTCAATCATATTCGAACAACTCTTTCAGAACCTCTAAGCTGGAAAGAATGGATAGATATCCACAGAGTTCTTTCGGAGTGGGATCTGGAAATGGAGGAGTTTAAGGACCTGGGACTGATTGAAACCCAACTAACCCAGAAAAGGGAATGTGATCTCGAATTTGGACGGTATGTTGGAAAAAATTATTTAAACTGGATAGACAAAGAAGATGCTCCACCTCTATCTGTGGATGTAGTTGCAAAATACCTTTATCCTCTTCTGCTGGAGAAAAAACCAGTTTTCTTCATAGTTGTCGATTGTATGAGACTGGATCAGTACCTGCTTATAGAACCAGTTTTAAATGAATATTTTAGCCTGAAAAGAGAATATTATTATTCAATTCTTCCAACGGCTACGCCTTATTCTCGAAATGCCTTATTCTCAGGTCTATTTCCGGGGGAGATATCACAGCTATACCCTGATTTATGGAAAGCTGGTACTCTGGACGATTATAGCCGGAATAGATATGAAAGACAGCTTCTGGATATTTTACTTAAGAAATTGAAACTCTCTTTCAAAACGGAACCTAAGTATGTTAAAGTACTGGATGCGGCAGAGGGCGATAATTTAGCCCGAAAGATTTCCTCCTATAAAAATAGCTCGCTTCTTTCCATAGTTTTTAATTTTCTGGATATATTAGCCCATGGAAGGTCTGAGTCAGAAATCCTTAAAGAGATCGCTCCGGATGAAGGAGCATTTCGTTCACTGATGAGGTCCTGGTTTTTACACTCTTCACTTTTTGAGATTTTAAAATACCTGTCCAGACAGGATTGTTCTATACTCCTGACTACAGATCATGGAAGCGTTCTGGGTACCCGGGGATCTGTAGCCCATGGTAAAAAGGATACTTCCACCAATCTCAGATATAAATATGGAGATAACCTCAACTGTGAACAGAGAGAAGCAATCCTGATCAAGGATCCTAAAAAGTACAAGCTTCCGACTTATACTATGAGCACTACCTACATAATTGCTAAGGAGGATTACTATTTCGTCTATCCCTCAAAACAAAGTGAATATGAAAGACAATACAGGAACAGTTTTCAACACGGCGGGATCTCTTTAGAGGAGATGATCCTGCCCATTGTGACCCTTCGCCCCAAATAGTAATAGAACTTTGTTTAAAGATAAAATCATAACTCGTTCCCCTGAGGAGACCAAGAAGCTGGGTGAAAAGCTGGCTGAGAGCTTTTCTCCGGGTGAGGTAGTTGCGTTGTTTGGACCATTAGGCAGCGGAAAGACCTGCCTGACGCAAGGGATATGCTCGGGTTTAGAGGTGAAGGATTTTGTGGTTAGTCCCAGTTTTGTCTTAATAAATGAATATGAAGGTAAATTCAAGGTTTATCACATAGACCTTTTCCGCCTGGAAAGGTTGTCGGAGATAATTAATTTAGGTTATGAAGAATACTTTTTCGGGGAAGGAATTTGTATAATCGAATGGGCAGAAAAAGCCATTAAGCTTTTACCTGAAAAAAGAATGGAGATCTATCTGAAAATATTATCTGAGAATGAAAGGAAAATCACCATATGTAAATTTTAAATATTTTTAAACTCAGTAAGAACATTCTGCTGAGGTTATACTCTAAATTGCAGTTGAAAACTCACAATTTGTTTATTAATTGGAGTATTATGAAAATTTTAGGTGTTGATACTGCGACATCTTACTTAGCTTTGGGAATAGTAACAGAGAATAAAATACTATCCGAGTTAAGGTTTGATGCCAGACAAACTCATGCTCAACTGCTCATGCCGAATATTAATAAGATTTTAGAGGAGGCTGGACAAAAATTAAAAGATTTGGATGGAATTGCCATATCCATCGGTCCGGGTTCTTTCACCGGCTTGAGAATAGGATTAGCGACTGTTAAAGGTTTGTGTTATGCTTCAGGGAAACCGTTGGTTGCCATATCTTCTCTGGATGCATTAACTTATCTCAACCGCACTGTATTATATCCCTTAGTTCCGATAATGGATGCAAAAAAAGGTGAGGTTTATTCCGCAATTTATGAGGTTAAAGAAAACATTATTAAAAGGATCTCCAAATACTGGGTTACATCTGTTGAAAAACTTGTTGCTAAAATCCCGAAGGAGGTTATATTTTTAGGTCCTGATCTGGAGATATTTAAAGCAGAATTGCTTGAGCTTTATAAAGGAAAAGCTCATTTCATAGAGGGAGATAGCAATTTACCCAGCGGAACTGCAGTAGCTTTCCTGGGTCTGGAAAAGCTCAAAAAGAACGACTATGAGAACTTAGATGGAATTGAACCGCTATATGTAAGAAAATCAGAAGAAGAGTTGAGATTCGGACATGGCTAAAATAGTCGAGGATTTTATCATAGAGAATATGAAAGAAGAAGACTTAGATGAAATTTTAAGGATAGAACGCGAAAGTTTTTCTGACCCCTGGAGAAAGGAATTTTTCCTACAGGACCTGTGTAAAGAATATGCTTTACCTGTAGTGGTAAGAATCGGGGGGAGGTTGGCAGGTTATACCTGTTTATGGAAGATCGAAGATGAGATTCAAATAGCCAATATTGCCATAGCCAAAGAATACAGAGGTAGAGGAGTTGCAAAAAGGTTGTTAGAGTGGATAGTGGAGCAATCCCTGAAACAGAATTTCAAATATATTACCCTGGATGTAAGAGAGTCGAATTCTGTCGCTTTAGGACTTTACCGGAAATATGGTTTTGAAGAAATAGTCAGGAGGAAAAATTATTACTGTAATCCAGTAGAGGATGCTATCGTAATGGAGAAAAAACTTTAAGGGGTGTACTTATGGAGTGGTTTAAAAAAACTAAAGGCGGTCCCTTACCGCAGCAGAAAAAAGAGATTCCGAACGGGTTGTGGACTAAATGTGAGAGTTGCGGGGAAATCATCTATGTAAAGGAATTAGAGAAAGCTCTCTGGGTATGCCATAGCTGTAATTTTCATTTCAGGATTAAATCCAAAGATTATATAGAGCTTTTACTGGATGAAGGTGTACTGGAGGAATTTGACAGGGAGCTTGTCTCGACCGATCCTCTTAAATTTAAGGATTCCAAAAAATATCCGGATAGAATAAGGGATTCTCGTAATAAAACAGGTTTGAACGATGCAGTAACAGCAGGTATAGGGAAAATTGATGGTAAAGAGATTAGTTTTGCAGTGATGGACTTTGGCTTCATTGGAGGGAGTATGGGTTCGGTAGTGGGGGAAAAGATAGCCAGAGCCATAGAGAGATCATTGGAAAGGAAAATACCCTTGGTCATTGTCTCCTGTTCCGGTGGAGCCAGGATGCAGGAAGGGATTTTATCCTTGATGCAAATGGCAAAAACCAGCGCTTTGCTTGCCCTGCTTTACGAGGCAAACATCCCTTTTATCTCGGTATTGACCAACCCGACTACCGCAGGTGTGATGGCAAGTTATGCTTCATTAGGCGATGTGGTAATTGCAGAGCCCAAAGCTCTTTTAGGATTTGCCGGACCCAGGGTTATTCAGCAGACTATCAGTCAAGAATTACCCCCCGGTTTTCAGAGCTCCGAGTTTTTCTTGGAACACGGCTTTTTAGATAAGGTGGTTGAACGGAAAAACCTGAAGAAAACCATATCACTCCTCCTGGATTATCTCACACCTCAAGGAAGTTAAATTCGATCATCATTCCCAGATAAAGCTGAAGATGAATTATTCACAAGCTTTAGATTTTTTGTTCAGCCTAGAAAGGTTCGGGATAAAGTTAAACCTGGAAAACATTTCCTCTTTGATGAGAAGGTTAAATAACCCTCATCTGAGGTTTCCTTCTCTGCATATTGCAGGGACAAACGGGAAAGGCTCCTGTTGCGCAATGCTTCATTCGGTATTGAATCATGCAGGTTATCTCACCGGTCTATATACCTCCCCTCATATAGTTGACTTCAGAGAGAGAATAAGGATAGGGGATTCGTTCATCGAAAAGGATTTCATAATCGATTTGGTCTCCGATTTAAAAGAGGAGATACTAAGAAATGGATATACGTTTTTTGAAGTCACTACAGCCTTAGCCTTTTATTATTTTGCTATGATGAAAGTTGAGCTTGCTGTGGTGGAGACAGGGTTGGGTGGAAGACTGGATTGTACTAATGTTCTCCATCCGGAAGTGGTTATAATCACCAATATAGATCTGGAGCATATTGAGAACTTAGGCAAAACCCTGGAGGAGATTGCCCGTGAGAAAGGTGGAATTATA
>JAOUFL010000192.1 GCA_029858245.1 Candidatus Zixiibacteriota bacterium | reverse complement strand
CTGGGATTTAACTCCCTCGTCGTCATACCCGAAACTACCCAAACCACCTTCCAGCGTAGCATCAGCTGTTATGCTTACCTTGTCGGAGCCATATTGCAGCTTGTTCAGTTTATCCGGGGTAAGAAAACTGCCCCCGGCTAAACTTATCTCAGTTCCCAGAACCCGGTCAAGCTCGGATGGGTGCCCGCAGGACTCGTGAACTTGCAAACACATCTGTGAACCTTTGATGATCACGGTAGTGGTCATATCCGGACAGGGAGGGGCCGAGAGTAATTCCAGAGCTTCTTCCCTTACCCTTTCTGCATTTCCAGCCAGATCCATCTTCTCGATAAATTCATACCCTTTTGTAGCAAAATCACCCCGATGAGAATTAGGATAGGATCTTCTCTGAACTTCATTGCCATCGACTGCTGTTGCTATCATACCGGCTCCGCTTTCCAAAATAACCTGCTGGATTAAAGCCCCTTCGGTAGAAGCAAAGAGCTTTTCCGTTTTGAAAAAATCCATACTACCTTCGGCAACTTTAATCTTATTGCTTTTTCGCAATATATCGGTCGCCTGAAGTAACAGCTCGATCTTTTTATCCAAGGGAACCGTGAAAGGATCTTTCTCGTATTTAGAATTATAGGCATCGGTGTGAATCTCTGCAGGTGCCAGCCTGACCGGTGCTTTTTGGGTTATGGCGCTGGCTTTTGCTATCTCCAGGGCTTTATTGGCTACTCTTTTCATCTCTGCTGCCGAGAGAATAGAGCTGGATGCAAATCCCCAGGCACCTTTTGCGATTATCCTGATACCAAATCCCTGATTTTCATCGCTGGCTATGCTCTCCACATTTCCATTTTTTACCTGAATGCTTTCACTGAGACAGCGGATCTGTCTTATATCCGCATATTCTGCTTTCTTCCGTTTCAGGTAATCCAAGGTTTCTTTTATAATTTTTTCCAAATCGTTCCTCCTTTACAAGAGAAATTTTATCGAAGTTTTAACCTAAAATATACCCTTTTATTGTCAAATCATATTAATAATTTTGGAAGTCCAAAGCAAGTGATTTCTCGATGCCTGAAAATCTGCTTTTCCTCCCGGCTAAAAAACTGGCAAATTCAGTTGAGAGTATTGCGTCTCCGGTTTTAAGGAATGAAAAAATAAAGCCGGAGGAAAATACGTCTCCGCAGCCAGTTGGATCAGTAAAGTTTCTAACTTTAAAAGAGCCGATATTAAAGCGGGTGATCTTATTTTTGTTCTTGAGGAAAAGCAATGCCCCTTTCTCGCCTTTTGTCACTATAAGGATTTCAGGTCTTATATTCAGAATCTTCCGGGCGATTTTTTTTATTTTGAAATCTGAATCCAAGATGCTACCGGAAAGAACCTGTATCTCCTTAAAATTCATCTGAACGATATCCGCTGTTTCCAGGTACTCTTCCCAGCAATTGGGAACCCTGAAAAACCTTTTTCCATCTTCCTTAATACCCAGAAGCAGTGAATGAACATCTATAAAAATCAAAGCTTTGGTTTTTCTCCTTATCCTCTTCAGGCAATCCAGGCTGATGTCAAAGCCGGAAATGAAATTAACCAGGATCAGGTCAGAGTCCAAAAAAGGCTCGATTTGTGAGAATTCAATTTCCGGAACTAAATACTTCAGTGTTTCCGTTTTATTCCATCTCTGACTATAGTATAGATAAACGTGATTATTCTTTACGCTTACTTTGTTTATGCCCTTCAGGTTGATATTTTTGAACACCCTCAGATACGTTACTATTCTGTTGTAAATATTATAACCTAAATTACAGACCGGTGAAATTATCAAGCTTTCAGGTGCAAGCTGTGCCAGCGGTAGAATATTATATAGAATACCCCCGTAGCTTCTCCTCAATCTTCCGCTGGGAAGTCTTATACTATCCTGGTTAATCGTTCCGATAATGGTTAACCTGGCTTTTTTCATACCTGGTTTATACCATCCGGGATATTGCTTCCATAATCTCTTCTGTGCTGATATCTTTCATACACCTGAAATGCTTCTCCGGACATTTTCTCTTTCCATGAATTCCACAGGGCCGGCAATATACCTCTTTCTGTATGATAACATCTCTATCACCGGTTGGAGCAAATCCGAACCCGGGGACCGTAGAGCCAAAAATAGCTACTACGGGAGTTCTCATTGCCACCCCCATATGCATTGGTGCAGTATCGTTGGATAAAACGACTTTGCATTTTGAGAGCAAAGCGGCTGATTGTAAAGGGGATGTTTTTCCTGCGGCAACAAAGGATTTGTTTTTCATATTCTCCGAGATTTTGAGACAAAGTTCAAAATCATCTTTTCCCCCCAGAAAAACCACTTTTGCTTTCAGCTTATCAATTATTAAATCTGCTGCCTCTCCAAATCTCTCGGGTAACCAGCGTTTGGTTTCCCAGACAGAACCGGGAGCTATTACGACGATTTTGTTACTGCCCCCGATATCCCATAATTTAAATAAATCCTCCACATATTTGAAATCACTCCCGGAGGGGAAAAGCTCCGGCAGAAAATCATTATCCGATGAAAATTTATCTTCAACCAGAACAAGATTCCTTTTCACCTCAGGCATATTTTGAACATATCTGATTTTTTCTGTCAGGAGAAACGAGGCTGAATTTTTATTGAATCCTATTCTCCGGGGAATTCCTGACAGGTAAGCCAAAAGAGAACTTCTAAAAGAGCGATGAGGTAAAAAAGCCATATCAAAATTTTCAGCCCTTATTTTCCGGACCAGCTTAACATAGTTTAAAAATCCTCTATCCTTACCTTTTTTATCGTAAATCATAACCTGGTTTATATGAGGATTATTCTGTAAAAGCCCTGCTGTCTGGGGAATGACGAGGAAAAAGATTTCGCCGGAAGGATATTTTTTTCTCACTGCTTTCAGCAGAGGCGTGCAGAGAATCACGTCTCCTAAAAAAGCAGTCTGGATTATGAGTATTTTTTTCGGATTCATATAACAGGAGTTCTGATTTCGTTATATTATTTCTAAAATGTTTTATTTGCCTTTTTTCAACTTCCCAGGGTTGTTTTCCACCTGCGGTGAGGCCAGAACCAGTGGTCGGGGTATTTCCTGATATAATCTTCCAGAATAGCAGTATAAGCCTGCGTCAGATTTTTTATATCCTCATCCCTGTCTTCACTTTTCTTTTGAAATTCCACTTTCTCAAAAATTACTTTTTGCATCCCGTTATTCTGTCTTATTATAAATCCCATGATAATCGGAGCACCAACTTTTAAGGCAAACGCAGCCGGGCCTTTGGGTGTAGAAGCCGGATATCCGAAAAATTTTACCACAGTCCCGTCCCTGCCCGAATCCTGGTCAGAGAGCATTGCTACTAACCTGTTATTTTTCAGTGCCTTGATCACCCCTCGGGTCGCTACACCTATTTTAATAATTCCGATTCCCATAAGCTGCCGGTATTTATTCATTATATTATCCACCAGAAGATTGTGCTGCTCTCCCACCAGAAAATCAAGGGGATATCCTTTATAACTCGTAGCGGCTCCCATCAATTCCCAGCTCCCGAAATGTCCTGCCACAAGCACTGCCCCTTTTTTATCCTGCAGTGCCTGGTCCAGATACTCCAGCCCTTCAAACTCTATCAGCGTATTCAGGTTCTTCTTAATAAAAGCGGGAAACATCGCATACTCCACAAACCCCTTCCCTATATTTCTATAAGCATTTCTGGCAATTGTTTTGAATTCCTGCTGATTGTATTTTTTGCCAAAAGCTCTTTTCAGATTATCCAGGGTAACCCTGCTCCTCACCCTGAACAAGCTGAATGCCAGATTCCCTAAAATAGAACCCATTTTAAGTGAAAGCCGGTAAGGTAGAATCTGCGTCAGGTTGCTTATGGTCTTAATGCCAATATACTCAATCCTGTGTCTGATCTTCTTCATAATACCCATATTTCCCTATCTTGTCTTCATACTCCCATTTTTTCAGGGTCTTGCGGTTACGCTGCTTTTTGATAAAATAAAGAAAGATCACTAAAAAGGCAAGTATGAGCCAGAATAGAAAAGTATCCCCCAGTAAGGCGAAAATATTATACCTTTTTTTTAGATAACTCAGGAACTCAAGCTGAAAACCAGTATAACTTGAGCCTGTTGTTTTAAGGAAAGCGGATTCCAGATTATTTCCCATGGATAGTTGATTCAAAAGATCAAAAAAGCTTTCCTTCCCATATTCGTCCAGCAGATAAGAAAAAGCAAGGTAGCTTTCCACGTATGCTAATTGAGCTTTGCTGTCATCGAATTGGTTCAGGGATTCGATTTGGGGCAAAGGTATAAAAGAGCCGGTAAATAAAGCCCGCACCACTATGATATCCAGTCCTATACGCCACTCCCTGGATTGCATCATGGCAAATCCCTCATCCATCCATCTTGGAATATCTGCCCCTCTGGATTTTTTATATAAGAATATGTGCGCCAGCTCATGCTCTA